>NZ_CP043319.1 GCF_001984825.2 Enterobacter chengduensis | reverse complement strand
CACTTCCTGCGCTTATGTTGCACAGAAGGAGTAAGTACGGAATCTCTTGTCTTTTTTCGCGCACGGGTTATACTCCCATACAGAAGCAACAACTTCTGCATGATTTGTTAAGGACCCCGTTAATCTCGCGATGCCGCCAAGTATCTAAGATTATCGGGGTTTTTGCTTTTCTGGGCTTTGCTAACTAACCACCCAGAACCTGCCACCTTCTTCGGCGTGACAACCTAATAAATTCATTTAGAACAATAAGTTCTCCGACTTTATCACCACAACAATGCAGGATCAATTTTTAGGATCTATCCGGCAGCAGGATCAAACATCACCTCTGGAGCGATGCGCTTCTGCGTCTCGTTTTAAGCTTTCGAACAGCTCAAGTGGTACAAGATAAAATGCCGGCGCGCTACGGTTCAGAATAGCAATAGCATCACCCTCTGCTGACTCGACAGTCCCTAACGGATCCCTTTTGAACTCCGTGATACCAGCGACTTTCGTGCAATGTATCGGATGTGCCATAACTCCTCCTGATTTACAGATAGCACCTACGAATTATTGTATCGTAGCATACAATCAGACACTTAAAAGCATCATTAACTAATATTATGATCGCAGATCAAATCCAGTTAAGTGTCGCCTTACATGATATAGTACATCAACACACAGAATATATCTCTAAATTTCAAATACATACGGCTCTTAGTGGATGATGTCTAAACTCGTTTCTTCAAAAAAAAATTCCAACTCGCTCCCCAGGTTTTAAACCTGATATCCAACAGCAGAGAACCGATGACAATCAAGAACGGCAATCTGCAGTATGTAGCGGTAAACCAAGCTTTTCTTCGATTATTAAAACTCCCCAACGATTATCCGATTGTAGGAAAAACGTTGGACCAGCTCCCTACCTCCTTAGCTTACCTCTCACAACGAATACATAAGCAGGAGGAACTCGTTATGGAACATGAAGATAAGTTTTCTTCAATCGTTACGCATCCAATAGGTGAGAGCAACTCCATACATGCCCTATGCTTCGAATCTAGACCCTATTACGACGATGACGGGATCTGCTCAGGAACGATGCTTCAAGTTAGGCCTGTTGATATTTTTGGGCCAGACAGCTTGCTATCGGGAGACGTTCCCAAATCGTTGGTATACAGGGTACCGTCTGAGATATTCACAAATGCTGAATGGGAGGCCATCTTCTTAATCTCTCTAAAATACAGCAGGAAAATGATGTCTCGAATATTAGGAACCTCTCTTAAAGCGGTAGAACACAGAATCAGCCGATGCCTGCAGAAAACCGGGACCTCGTCTGGAGCCGAACTATTAGACTTTTGCAAAAAGAATAACTGGGATGCATATGTTCCCCCTCGTTTTTTAAAGCCTCGGTTTCGACTATTCAGAGCTGCTCCTGATGCGTATCTAGTTGACTCATCACTAAGCAGACAGTAGTCTTCAAAGGTCACAGTAAATCCTGTGATCGGGCGTGAGAACCCGTATCTACACGTGCACATAGACACGCACAAGCGTGTTTTTTTGTGTACTGAACCAGCACATCTTCGTAATGGCGGTTCAGGTAGGGCAACCGTAAGGTTGGCCGGTACCGTGTAGGCCGGTTTCTCACCCCTGCCTGGGCTGCCACCAGAGCGTGAGAACTCCTTGGTAGCCGACATAGTATCTACACGGGAGCTTCATCTATGATGTGCAAGAACCTATCAAAAATTTCTATATCCCCCTTAGCAAATGAACATGCCTTTATAGGCCTAGCTGCTAAAGCTCACCCTCATCAGAAATCCTTCGCCCATACCACATGTCGCGACAAGGTCCATGGGGTTTCTCCCCATTAAAGGGGATGCATATTGCGCGTAAATTTACTACGTATAGATTTGCTAGGGGACTTAACGATGATTAATGAAAACACTATTAACGCCCTGCATAGCGTATTTCCTGAGCTTTCCAGAAAACAGTTAGAAATCGTTACTCTGTATGCTCACGGTAATGCATATGAGACAATCGCTGACATTTGCAATATTTCTGTTGAGACAGTCCGCTCGCATCTGAAGCGAAGTACTAAAGCTCTGAACTTAAAAAGTAACGATGCAATGCGTGCAGTTATATTGTCACGCTCATACTTTTTCATGATTTCATTGATGATCACAAATTAATCAAAAAATGCACCCTTGAGGGTGCATTTTTAGGATTCAGCCTATTTACACTTTACTTCATTATACAGAGAAACAAAAATACGCACAGTTCCTTAAGTATTGCCGCCAATTTTACTTAAGGGACTAACCTACAAGAGCATCCTGAGCCATGAAGGCGCTCGAACTACAGCATGCAAACTTAAGTGTTTGTTAGTAAGACTGTTTCGCCTTCATGGTTGAGTATGTTCGACCCCATTGAACTTGAATTATCCTTTCATGGATCAATTCTGCGCGAAGCGTTCAAAAATGAATATTGAGACTGTATGTAACCAACAATGGTATCTTGCTCTCTATATTACCGGGGGCAAAAACCGCGAGAACTTATTCGACTGGCTACACGACAGGAGAATAACTCCATGGACACCTTTATCCTTAACGCAAATACGGCGTGCGGATGCCCCGCATGTTTTCAGAAAAAGGATCTCGGCCGTTTTCCCAGGATATTTCTTCCTTAAGGCAGATTTCGAATCACAGAAAATAGATATGATTCGGGCGCACTCTGCATTCTGCGACTTTGTGAAATTCGGCAGTAAAATTGCCCCTGTGAATACAAGGGTAGTCGAAGCATTAATGAAGAAATACCCCGACCCGACTCATCACCCTGCTGCAAGAGCTGAACTCGAAGCGGCATCAGATATCTGGCTGACAAAAAGCCAATACAAACGCCTTACGCAGTTAGATAAAACGGATCATCCCATATCCCGGACTGCAATGCTGTTCGATATGATCACCCATGCTGATGCGTGGGGATTTTAAAATGTACTTAACCGAGCCTCTTAAGCTGGTTCAAACCAGTTTTACACCATCCCTTTAGTTTCCCCCGTTCACGGGGGCTTTTTTTCACCGTTTTCCGGCAATGACGTCTGGGCTGGCCCTGCCCAATGAACACCCTCTGTTCCTGTAGCCAGCCTGCTTTCAGGCTTCTTTCATTCTGGCGGAATGAAGGTACAGACGTCATTGCCAGAAACCGGAACCAGAGAGAGACAAACCATGCAATCCACCCAGGAACAGGTCAGCCATCTCTTGTGGTGCATTCTCGTAGCCTTACGTACGGCAGTCGAAAACCATCACATAACCTCAGAGCGTGGCAAACGTAGATTCATCACAGAATGGCTAAGCGGAGCACGAAGAATACCAACATTCAAAGGGATGAGTAGCGAGTTTATGACTATCCGGCAGTTGCTCGAAAACGAACGAAATCGTCCCATTGATGACGTCCTGACTGCGCTCTGGACCAACGCTGTTTCAACCGGGAACTGTGATCTGTTTCGTTTTCGGGCAGTTCTTAATTCACTTCTCGGCCTTGGCTGGAAGCACTGCCTTTGCCCCTGGCCTGAGCAGGTTGTAACTGAAATCATGGAACGCCAGCGAAATCGTAAGAACCACATCCTACAGTTCACCCGTATGGAAGAAGCATTTACCGCGACAGGCTCAATGGCTTCCCCCGTCACGCTTCAACTCCTCCTGAAAAAAAATGAAGATGATGAGGTAGAAAAGTCTTTCTATCTCGATCGTTTCTCTGTTGTCCGTGGCCGCGATATCTCACTACCCAAAGCCACTCTTCGCACACTCTATATCGGACATCACACACTGCCGGAGTCAGCATGGGGTGCCCGTGAAGGCGTCCGCTACGGAGATGTATGGCGCCCTGACCTTCATTAATCTTTTTGCCGAGGCTTAATCATGAAAACGCATACATTGGGCGTGCTATGTTCCCTGCTGGCGTTATATGGCTGCAACGGAGCTACTACTTCAAACCAGGCTCATCACCGTAATGAAATCGGGCAGTATCAGAAAAACGAAACTGCATACATTCCTGTCAGAGCCAGTATTTACGAGCTTTCCACTCCCGTAACGCCTGAACTAAAGGAATTGCTTGAACAGCCAGGTGCAAAAATATCTTTAAGACCGGTCAGCGCTTCACTGGGAGACGAACTCACGGAACTGGTCGCTAAAGGGGACGTCAGACTGCTCTACGATATGTCAGGAGTCACAACCAACAACAAGGCATTACTTTTCTCTGTTTCAAATTACTCCGCTCAACAACACGCAACGACAGGGGAGAAGAAGAAAGAAAATGTCGTGGATGATCTCTCATTAGTGATAACGCCGGCTCTTTCCGCAGACTCTGCATTAATGCAGATGACCGTAGAGCTTTCCCGGACCACTGGCAGCTCAAAAAATGAATATTCCCGTTACGCTATCAACTTCCGACAACTTCTCAGATTAAAAGGTGGACAGAAGCTCAGTGTTGCTCTTCCCCTCAATGACGAAACGAACCGCCTCATTATCATCTCTCAAAAAACATAACCGTCCCGACTCGTCACTTCCTGCTCCCTTTCATACCTGTATTTCACTAACAACTAACTCCGGAGTAAAAAACATGAAACATATTACCCTTGCCGTATTGCCGCTTATCCTGAGCGCCTGCTCATCCTCACAGCCCGATCAGCGTATTGACATTACTCACGGCAAACCAGCCTCTGTCCAAAAAGTGGTTTCTCTCAGGATGGATGCGCCGCTCAGCCAACCTGTTACTTTCGACAACTCAGACAGCGTACGCTATGTAAATTCGGTCACTACGGAAGATGGGAAAATCGTCAGTAAGGAATACCGCACTCTCTCTTATGGAACCACGGTCAGGGCTGTCGTCAGCGATGCAGGGGATGACAAACAACTCGTTTCACTGGCGGTACGACACGCCTGCCATCCCGAATTATCAAAACTCTCAGCTGGCTCAGCCGAGGAAGGGATAGACCTGCCCTCGCAAAATTACATAACTCAACAGCAAAAAATTCTGATAGCGCGCGGAGACGATGTTCTGATCAGCGGTATCGGTTTTGACGCGAACTGTGCTTTTCCACGTATTACCGTTCACCCCACCGAATAACCCCGGGGATCATCATGAAAAAACTTGCCCTGCCCCTGTTAATACCGTCGCTGTTAAGCAGTTGCGCGGGATTTAATAACCGTAACATTGCTCCTGACACACCTGCGCTCGTGTTTGTCGACGGCCAGATCAGCGATAGTGCCGATATCATTACACAGACACAGCGGCGAATTGCGCCTCCGGCGGCCACTCCCGTTCCCGTACGCCAGCCGACATCTGTAGCGGTAACATCGCAGACCTCCCCGCTGCCGCAACCAACAATGATGGCCTCCTCCGCAAAACAAGTCAGCTCAGTGAGCCCCATCATGAATCCAGCGCTGCCGGCACTCACATTTACCGGCACACCAGGTCCCGTTGCCGTTCTGTCATTATCACAGGTGCGTAACCTCACTTTCGAACAGTGGGTCAGGCGCATCATTCCGACTGGCTGGACGCTGAACTATGAGAATGCCCTGCGACCTGTACTGAATACCCGTATCGTCTCGGTCGACACCAATGACCAGTGGACCAGGGTGCTCAACCGTCTGCTGACAGAGCAATCCATCCAGGGTCAGCTGGACTGGGATCGTCATGCCGTCACATTGCAGCGAAAGGGGCAAACCGCTCAGATGACCGTCCCTGCACTGTCCACTGGAAACCTCCCTGCGCCGCCACAGGCGTCTGGCGCGCCGAGAAATCCGTTCAGCGGACCGGAGGTGACCCAACCCATACCGACGGCAGCGGTTAAAACCAGCACATCCTCTGTAACAACAAAACCGATGAAGGCACCAACAGCGGTAGTTAAAGCACAACCAGCCACCGGGGAACCAGTCGCACCTGTGGTTCAGGGTAAAACCTGGCTGGCGCCATCGGGAACGACTCTTCGGGAAATGTTGATGAAATGGGCGCAGGATACCCGCTGTGAATCAGGCGCATCATCGCACTGGACGGTTATCTGGCCAGTATCCGTGACGGATTATCGGCTTGACGCACCACTGACCTTCCGCGGCTCATTTGAAACCATGCTCGGTCAGATGTTCGACCTTTACCGTTCAGCACAGAAACCGCTTTATGCTGAAGCTTCCCGCATGCAGTGCGTGGTATCTGTCACAGACACTCCGGCAGGTCGGTGATGGGCTGGGTCATACTGGCAATCAGCATGATATTTTTCCTGATTGTCGGTGATATAGATTCGCAACAAAATCAGACCAGCCGGACTGCAATACAGACGCAGAGCGGCCAGCTTTATGCCTCCCAGATCCTGACTATCGCCAACCGCGTTAACGACTGGCGTTACAAAACTGGCCAAACGAATGGCACAGTTCCAGTTGACCAGCTGGGTCTTCCCTTTACTCCCGACGCCCGGATCCAGTACCGGTTACTTCAGAGTAGATTGTGGGTCTGGATGCCGGAACAAGCTGGACTCGTTGATGCCTTACGGGCACAGAGTCGCGGTTCGGCACTCATCGGCACCATGAGAAGCGGCCAGTTAATCTGGCTTTCCGGTCTGGCCACCGGGCTCACGGCTCCACAGGGCGTTCCTGAAGGCGCTGTGGTTTACCTCAACTAATCCGGATTTCCCCCATGAAGAAAACCCTTTTGCGGCGCCTGCTGATGGCGTCCTGCTTTGCCATGCTCGCAGGTTGTACCTTCTCTGAAATCAACAAAATGCAGACTAAGGCACAATCTGACGCCACGGTAGCCCGCGCACAGGCACAGCTCCCGCGAACACAACATCAACAACCACTGACCTGGACGGAGCGTCAGTGGATTAATCCGAGTCCTATCCCGGTCGCCGTTCGTGAACGGAACCACCAGGCTCCGTCATGTAATATCACCCAGGCAAAAAATACTATTACGCTACAGGAACTGGCACAACGCATCACCGCGCTGTGTGGAACCCCCGTTATTTTTACTCCTGACGCCCTTGATATCAGCCAGAGCAGCGTCAGTACCGGCGTCACACGCCAGATGAGTGGCACACTACCACCACCTGATGACAGCGGTCGGACGCCACTGGCCAGTCTGGGGGGCGTAACTTCTTTGCCGACTGGAGGAACCAGCCAGCCCCTGAACCTTACCGGACTGATGTGGCAGGGAGACCTGGGCGGACTTCTGGATCTGATGGCCAGCCGTAGCGGTCTCTACTGGCGAATGGATAATGGAACTATCGTGTTCTATCTGATGGAAACCCGGACCTATTCGCTGGCCATGCTGAACACTAAAACGTCCAGCACGTCGAGCGTCAGCTCAGGGACGACCAGCAGTATGGGAGCCACCAGTGGTACAGATAACTCCGCCTCCGGCGAATCCACAACCTCCCAGAGCACAACCACGGGGCAGGAATACGATTTGTATGCTGATCTGCGAAAAGCTGTGGAGTCGATGCTGACCCCGAACAAAGGTCGCTACTGGCTGTCCTCCTCCAGCTCATCACTGATTGTGACAGACACGCCGTCAGTACAGGCCGCTGTGGCCCGTTATGTGAACGAGCAAAATCTCATCATGAACAGACAGGTAGCCCTGAATGTTGAAGTCCTGAGCGTCGGTAACTCACGAAACGAAGATTTCCGGATTGACTGGAACCTGGTGTACAAGTCACTGCACTCTGCTGGCGCCACGCTTAACAACGCGACAGGGGATCTCACTGGTGGTATTTCTGCCGGCGCGTCCATTCTTGATACCGCTACTGGTAATGCCGCGAAGTTTGCTGGCTCCAGCCTTCTGCTGAAAGCATTGTCAGAACAGGGCGATGTCAGCGTCGTCACTTCTCAGTCCAGTACCGTGACTAACCTGACGCCCGTGCCTATTCAGATGGCAGATCAGACGGTCTATGTAGCGCAGTCGGCTACAACGACAACCACCGATGTCGGCGCCACCACAACGCTGACGCCTGGGATGATCACCACCGGTTTCAACATGACCCTGTTACCGTTGATTCAGGAAACAGGTAACGTTCAGCTACAGGTAAACTTCAACCTGTCAGATCCACCGACCATCCGTAACTTCACGTCAAAAGACGGGAACTCTTACATCGAGATGCCATATACCAAACTGCGCTCTCTGAGCCAGAAGGCAAATCTCCGGGCCGGGCAATCGCTGATCCTCACTGGTTTTGATCAGAACAATACCTCCGTCAATAAATCCGGCACCTTTACGCCAGGGAACCCGCTCCTGGGCGGAAGTCAGTCAGGTAAAAACGAACGGACCACTCTGGTCATCGTGATCACACCGACATTCCCGCAAAGTTCCGGAGGCTGAAATGAAGGATGAGGATTACCTGTTTACAATCCGGGATGGAAAATCCCGCAGCCGTTACTGGCTGGCGGGGATGGACTGGGCGCCAACGGAAAGACAAAAATTTCGGCTGCCGCCATTTCAACCAATAAAATCACGTTCCGGAAGAACAGACGGCATCGGCGTCCACACCTCAACAGGACAGTTCAATAAACGGGACACAGGGCAATCAGTCGCTGGGAGTGGCAGATTGCCCGTCCGTCATCGCCGTCACCAGCTCTTTTCGCTGGCACTCGCGTTCTGTGCCAGCACACGAAATGGATACGGCATTTATCGGTTGAGTAGTACCGACTTCGTGTTTCTGGCCAGTATTAATGGTGTGCCTGCCGTCACTGCCGATAAAACAGGGAGTGCGGACAAAATGCAGGGGCTGCTGACACTGTTCCTGAGCATGAACGAACCGCCCCCAGAAGGCTGGGTCTGTCTGGCATCAGTGGAAAACCCCCTTGATGCTAACAGCCTCTTTGCCGGACTATCTGCACGCAGGCGACAGCAATGCCGTGTGCATGTAGATGGACTCCGGAGGCAGCGCTGGTTACTGGCTTGCGCGATACTGCTGCTCAGCACAGGCGCCATTGCCTGGTGGCAGACGGCCACACCACCGGAGGAACCGGTACTCACCGCTGAAGAAATACAGGCCAGGGCGCGCGCAATGTTCGCCAGTCAGGCAAAACCTAAGGTTTTGCCTCATCCCTGGGCACGCGAGGTAACAGCCCAGGCTCTGATTGATGATTGTCAGAGAAAGACCGATCCGGCGCTACATGTTCTGGGGAGCTGGAAACTGGCATCCGGGACCTGTTCTCCTGACGGTATAACCCTTTTGTACCAGATTATGCCCGGTGGCACAGTCGAGGGGTTTCTCGCTCGCAGTCAGGAAGTCTTCGGTGTCACGCCAGTATTCAATCTTAAGGAGGGGGGGCGGGAAGCCCGAATTTCATTACCGCCCCCGGACAGACCACTCAGGGATGAAGCAGTGCCTGACAGTTCATTGCAGCTCATCCGCATCCTATCCTGGTTCCAGCGTCAGCAAATCACACTCAACATCACCGATGTAGCCATGCCTCCAGTCCTGCCGGGGTCGAACGGAGAACCGCCTCCTGTGCAGGACTGGCAGGAATACGCGTTTAGTTTTTCCGCGCCCCTCCCCGCCATCATCTTATTCGACGGTCTGGATGAAACTGGTATCCGACTTACCCGTTTAACATTCGAGCTGAACGGAAGTGCGTTCAGCTATACCACTGAAGGTAAAATTTATGCGTCAGCAAAGTAAATTTCTTCGGCAGGCGACACTCTGGCTCCTGCTGCCAATATTCGGGCCTTTACCCGTTCAGGCCTCTCAGTCCACGAACCAGCAGGTATCACCGCCAGCAGGGAACGTGATACCCGGTGTGACAAAGGGACAGCTTGAACAGCTGCATATCCGAAACGTCATTCTTCAGGCAGAAGTTCAGGGCGCGCAACTGCAGCGCCAGCTTGAGGAAAATCAATCCAGCGTCGGCACTCCTGCCACCGCTCTTCCCGGTGCCTCCTTCGGCGATACTTCACTGCCTGGCCAGCCTGCACGTCCGGTTACTGTGAGTAATCGCCCTGTCGTGCTGGAGATTAACGGCCGCGATAAAAACCTCCGCGCCACACTACAACTGCAATCAGGACTGTCATTGGTCGTATCACCCGGAAGCCGTATTCCAGGAATGGAGAGCACAGTCAAAAGCATTACCTTAGCCGGAGTCACACTCAGCGATGGCACACTGCTTGCCTTTGGGGACTAACCATGAGCGCTATTACTGCAGAATCTCTTCTGCTGTTTGATGACGGTGACAGGAAAGAAATCCTCATTGATACCAACCAGCGAGTCGACCCAGGTGTACAGGCCGCGCTGATGGACTTAATGAACAAACATCCGGGGATCAAACATCGGTTTGTCACTCTCTCAGACTTACGAGAGGCGCGAAAAAAGCAGGAAGCTCAACCTCAGGCCAGCGATAAGACAGGATTAACTCTGGCAGACCTGGATGGAGACAGCAGCCAAAGTGAACAACGGATCCTGAACTATTTTTCAGTGGCCAAAAAGCTCGGTTCCTCAGATATTCACTTTCTCATTTCAGATTCACTCTTCCAGGTCAAAATGCGCGTCCACGGCTATTTGCATGTGGTGGATGAACGTCGGCGGGAGGAAGGTATATCCCTCTGTGCCACCTGTATTCTCTCGATGTCGGATGTGTCAGAAACCAGCTTCTACCCACACCGGGAACAGGATGCACGACTCTCCCCGGCAATGATGCGGAAAATAGGTCTGTTTGGTGCCCGCTACAGTCACCGCCCAACTGGCGATGGGCTGATTGCGGTTATGCGACTTATTCCGGATGACGGTAACAACGTACCTGACTTCCTGCAACTGGGTTATCTACCCGAACAAATCAAGCTGCTTAAACGCATGATTGACCGACCTGAAGGTAAGATCATCCTCTCGGGGCCAACTGGTTCCGGTAAATCCACCACGCTCCGTACCGCCTGCCGTGAATATCTGGATACCAACCCCGGGCAACACCTTCTGACCATCGAAGACCCACTTGAGGGGCAGGTCGTGGGAGCTGTTCAGACGCCAATCATCTGCGACAAATCAGATGAGGAAGCAGTACGTATCGCCTGGGGAAAAGCTATCTCGTCAGCGCTGCGACTGGATCCGGACGCCATTATGGAGGGTGAAATGCGTGACCTTGTCTCGATGCTGGCCACCATTTATGCCGCCCAGACCGGACACCTGGTGATGACAACCCTGCACACAAACTCAGCACTCGGCATCCCGGAGCGTATGGTTACGCTCGGTGTTAACGAAAATCTGTTGTGTGATGCCCAGCTTTTAATCGGATTAATCAGTCAGCGTCTGGTACCCACACTATGTCCGGAATGCCGTATATCCTGGCAGGATAAGGTCAACACCTTAAGTGACGAGGAAAAGAACTGGCTGGAGAAATACTGCAATATTGAAGGCGTCTGCTCGACCGACAGGCTCTATTTCCATAACCCGGACGGGTGTGAAGCATGCACACAGGTAGTGGAGATCAACGGCCAGGTGCGTGGCAAAGTCGGTCAGGGTATCAGGGGACGTACCGTCATTGCTGAGGTTATCGAGACCAATAACCGTCTTTTTAAGCTGCTGAAAACTGACGGCAAGGTTGCGGCTCGCCAGTTCTGGATAAACAACATGCAGGGGATCAGCCGTGTCCGGCACGTTCTGCATAAAATCAACGAGGGGCTGGTCGACCCGCTGATGGCCAACCGGATCATTCCACTCGATGAAGATGAACGTCTGGAGGTGGATGATGCGTGAAATGCACTTCCTGAAACGACTCCGATATAACCTGGTCCGTAAGACGTTCAGCGGTCAGTATCGTGTTCAGTTCTATGATGCGCTGCGGTTTCTGATTGAAAACCGACAGAAACTAAAGCCTTCACTGGAGAAAATGCGCAATGCATGGACGAACTTCGGCCAGAACTGGCATCCCTACGTTGAGCTGACGGACGACTGTATTGATGCGTTAAGGGAAAACAGCGGCGAAAAAACGCTGGAGCGCACCCTCACCCGGTGGCTACCTGCCGCAGAAGCTTCCGTTATAAGCGCCGGCATACGCAGTGAGTCACTTCCACGCTCACTAAGATACGCCTGTGCCCTGACCCACGCGGGTAAGCGTATTCGCGCAGCTGTATGGCAGATGGCCATCTATCCGATTGGTTTTGCCATCATGTTGTCCAGTTCCATCTATGTACTGAATGCCGAACTACTTCCTACGCTGACAGAAATCAGCCCGCCAGAGAACTGGACCGGGGCGCTAGGGTTTCTTTACGGGATCTCAGTGTATTTCAGTGAGTATGGAGTGATAACCGGCATCGCCGCCACCGCTTTAATTATCTGGACGGTCTGGTCACTCCCGCGCTGGCATCGCCCTGACAGGCTTCGTCGTATATTCGACGGGCTGATGCCATGGTCGGTTTATAAGGATATTCAGGGCGCGACCTTCCTGTTGAATATCGGTGCACTGCTACAGTCCGGCGTAAGAACCAAAGACGCGCTGGAGATCCTGCTGGAAACGGCATCCCCCTGGCTTGCTGTGCGTATTGATGCGATTACCGAACATGTGCGTGAAGGTAAACATTTCGGACTGGCCCTGAAGGACTGTGGTTACGATTTTCCGTCGCAGGAAGCGGCCAACTTCCTCTCCCTTTTGCAGGGTGATGGAGACGATGAAATCATCATTAACTACGGACAGCGCTGGCTTGAACAAACCCTGGAGCGCGTAGCAAAGCGCGCTGTTGTAATCCGCGGACTCATGTTCCTGGCAATGATCCTGATGCTTCTGCTTCTGGTCCTTGTCGTTATGGATATTAATGCCCTTAACAGCTCGTCGGGCTCTTTTTAAATGAGGAAACATCATGCAATTTAATTCTGAACCAACTTCTCAGCCATACAAACCAACTAAGGCGCTTTCGCAACACCGCGGCTGGGGCTTCCTGGAGCAGGGCAGCATCGCGCTAATCGTACTGGTCGTCATCGGGATCGTCCTGGCGGGATACTTCGCCCTCAAAAATAACGTCAACGTAGGTAAGGAGTCGTCGAACATTCAGTCGCTCATCACAAGCACCCAGAACATGATGAAAGGAGGAGATGGATACACATTCACTTCCGGTGCCAAAATGATGGGCTCGCTTATCCAGATGAAACTTCAGCCTAAAAGTATGACTGTACGTGGTACCCCCTCTTCCGGCACCGCCACGCTTTATAATGGATGGGGTGGAGCCGTGACACTGTCACCTGTCACAGTCTCCGGGTTCTCAAATGGATTCTCTTTGACCTACGAAATGGTTCCTCAGGGTGCCTGCGTCTCGCTCGTCACAGCACTCAGTCGCGCCAAAATTGCTGATGCGATCACCATCAACTCCACGGCGCACAGTGATGGGGTTGTGACAACTGAAGAAGCCAGCGCGCAATGCACAGCTGACAATGGCAGCACAGGTACCAACAAGCTGATCTTCACGATGAACAGCTAAGGAGACAACATGCGGAGAGAACGCATTCTCTCCTGCCGCCTGGTAATGACGCTGCTCATTCTGTCCTTTTCCTCCGGCCCATTGATGGCCAGCACGAACTCCCCGCCTGCGACTTTTGATGCCTGCTTTAACAATGCCGGTGCCCGATACCAGATCGAGCCACTGCTGCTTAAGGCAGTGGCCAAAGGGGAGTCTTCGTTCCGTCCATGGGTCACAAACACCAACCGGGATAAAAAGGGTAATCCGGTCAGCACGGACTATGGGTTGATGCAGATTAACTCAACCCATGTTCCTAAGCTCGTCCGGATGGGTGTCATCCAGGGGGCAGAAGACCTGCTGAAGCGCCCCTGTCTGAACATTCAGATAGGGGCGTGGATCCTGGCCAGCCACTTTCAGGTATGTGGTGTGACCTGGAATTGCCTCGGGTCTTACAACGCTGGATTCCGTAAGGATCGGCACGAAACCCGTGAGCAATATGCCAACCGTATCTGGGGGTTCTATCTGGAGCTGAAAGGTCTTCGAGTCTGTCGACAGGTGAAAGGAAAGCGAATATGCGAACCATCATAGTTACGAGTCTGACGACAGCATGGAGTCTGCCGTTACTACTGGGGTTCGCAATCATTGGCAGAGTCCTGATGTGCCGCGTGCTCGAATTTCTGGAGGAGCACCCGATAAACGTTAAGGAACAGAAAACAACCTTGACGGCAGGGATTTGGTTCTTCGCTACTTTCAGTATGATCGCTGCCCTTGCACCGGTTCCTGTTGCTGATCGGGCAGCTGCCATAGTGATGATGGCCTTCCTTCTTCAGGCCGGGAGCACAGACGCAGTCAGTGGATATCTGCCACGAACCTTCACAGTACGGCTGTTACTTGGGGGATTGCTCTGGGGAGCAGCATCAGACGTTTCAGTTGAAAGTATATCTACACAACTGGCGGAGATCGCAGCAACAGTCAGTCTGATGGCACTACTGAGTGTCCTGGTAAACCGGGGCACTCAGCGTCTGGGTCAGGGGGATTTATGGCTGATAACTGGCCTGACTGCCTGGATGGGTGGGAAAGATGCTGCACTGGTCACTCTGTTTGGAGCAGCAGCCTTTGTTCTCTGGCTGCTAACCTGGAATGTATCGGGGAAAAAAGAGGGACCGCTGGGACCCTGGCTTTGTCTTAGCGGGAGTATTTTCCAGCTCACTCTTCTGTATCAACCTGTATGGATATCGATTCTATGAAAAAGCATGATCGTGGCTGGGCAAATCTTGATGTCGCTCTGTCGCTCCTTGTTGTGATGGCAATGGCCGTCTTTGGACTCACTAAATACAAGGACTGGCAACAGGAGAAAAACTGGCAGGTTGAAGCAGCCCATATCAGTACCTACGCAGCAGCTGCGCGTGGCTACGTCGGGCGAAACTATGCCACGCTGTTAAGTGCAACCAGCACTACCGCGCCGACAGTGATCACCACAGCCATGCTTAAAAATACCGGTTTTCTGCCGTCCGGTTTTACCGAAACAAACAGCCAGGGTCAGCGTATGAACACGTACCTGGTCAGAAACGGGCAAAACACGGAATTGTTGCAGGGAATGGTGGTATCAAGCGGTGGAAGTGTATATCCGGCCAAAGCATTGAGGCTGATATCGAGGGACATCAAAACCGGATTCGGAGGATACATCGATGACGGTAAAACTGCCACCGGTGCCTTGCGGACTTGGAAAATCCCGCTGAGTAGCTACGGAGCTACTTCCGGAAATGGACATATCGTCGTGCTCCTCTCAACAGATGAGTTATCTGGTGCACAGGAGGATAACGACAGGTTGTACCGTTTTCAGGTTAATGGCCGCCCCGACCTGAATAAAATGCACACAGCAATAGACATGGGGGGAAATAATCTGAACAGCGTCGGTACCATTAATGGTAAGACAGGAACATTCAGCGGAAATGTGAGTGGTTTAAATGGTATTTTTTCCCAGAATATTACAGCGGGAGCACAGGTAAAAGGAGCTACAGTCCGTGCTGACAGTGACATCAGCGCCGGACGCAATATTACGGCAACAAACGAGGTCTCTGGTGCCACAGTTAAAGCAACAGGCAACCTTTCAGCTGGCGGTGTTTTGCAACTGGGTCAGGTAAACGTTGCAGGTATAGCCTGTTATCCGAATGGGCTGATAAGCCGTGATGCCAGTGGTGGCGTACTTTCCTGTCAATCCGGTGTGTGGAAGGGTACAGGCATAACCGAGGGTAATTACACTGTTCTCGGGACATTTAAAGGTTCTTACTCCGGTACGAATAATACAGGAAAGCAATATCGCCTGTACGTAACAGGCGGCAATCCACCTAGCAAAAAAATCAACTATGGAGATGCTGATAACTGCGTTAATACATACTCGCTCGTCGCTGAAGTTGGGGGGCTGTACGTTGCAAGAGATTTAAATGGCAACTCTCAGTGGCAAAAATCAGGGACAGTGAACTTTGAAGTCCCGGATGGGTCTTCATTTTCTATTGTCTCAAATGGAATGATGTCTTACGGCTGTGACTACGGATCGTTCACTGTCTTTCGTTTCCAATAACCTTGACAGTCTGATATGAGAAATGTGCTGGTTGTGTAACGTGTTGCAGATTATTTACCTGTACTCTGTCGTCTTAGCTTACCAACAGTCAAACTCCACAACTCTGAATGTTAGTGGGATTTAGCGATAAATAACGGCAGTTAAGCAGCCTTTTGATCAGTGGTAGGTGACGAGATTGAAACTCCCAGGTGAGCATCCGTAAGAGGGTAAGGGGTTTGACGTTACACTAAACGTCGATCCCGCTGGGATAATGAAGTTTATAGTTCCGGATTTACTCCAATCTGAGTTAGCGGTACCAGCCGATGTAATGATACGTCCGTCAACCATACCTTTAAGATCCCATGTATTACGGCAATTGTCACCGTCTTTAATTCCTCTATCTATAGTGGAAACGCCGCCGGAAGCGTAAACCGTCATCGGGCGGCCAGTATCGTTAACCGATGTGTAAGTGGAAACAAATGCCCCTAGCGAAGAGTAACTACCGTTATAAATGGAGCCGGAAATCCACACACCGGATTGACAGTGTTATTGCATTTTTCGCACAAGGCTTTATTTTCTTCGCCTTTTGGGAGTAATGATGTCTTCTGTTGCGCGTATTAGAAAAATGTCTCTCAGTCGGGGCCTCGATAAGTATTACGAGTCGGTATCAGTTCACAAAAAGGGACATCTTCAGGAATTTTACCGGGTCAACGTCATTAAGCGTCACCCACTGGCTAACCGGAACATGGATGAGATCACCACAGTTGATATTGCAGCCTACCGTGATGAAAGGCTGATGCAGTTCAACCCAAGGACTGGGAACCCTATCACTGGCAATACAGTAAGGCTTGAACTGGCGCTTTTATCATCTCTATTCGGGATCGCTCGCGTGGAATGGGGAACCTGTCGAAGCAACCCAGTCGAACTGGTACGTAAACCTAAAGTATCCAAAGGTCGTGATCGCCGCCTGACATCCAGTGAAGAGCGCAGACTGTCCCGTTATTTCCGGGAACGAAACTTAATGCTGTATATAATTTTTCATCTCGCGCTTGAGACAGCCATGCGGCAGGGTGAAATCCTTAACCTGCAATGGGAATACATCGACCTGCAGCACGGCGTAGCACATCTGCCCGATACCAAGAATGGCTCATCACGAGATGTTCCTCTCTCACGTAAGGCTCGTAACCTGCTTCAGATGATGCCGGCCCAGCTAAAAGGTAAGTTGTTTTCCTATACGTCATCCGGTTTCAAAAGCGCCTGGCGGAATGCCCTCAAGGAACTCTCTATCGAGAATCTGCATTTTCATGATCTACGGCACGAGGCCATCAGCCGTTTCTTCGAACTCGGTACGCTGAACGTTATGGAGGTCGCAGCTATATCAGGCCATCGCTCGATGAATATGCTAAAACGCTACACCCATCTGAGAGCTTACCAGCTGGTCAGCAAGCTGGACGCGCGACGGCGCCAGACTCAAAAGATCGCCCCCTACTTCGTGCCCTATCCTGCCCAGGTCGAGCAGGACAGCGAAGAATCAGGTGACATCAAGGTAATGCTATGCGATTTCGAAAATCTGACAGTATCAGCGCCGACTCGCGAACTTGCTTTGGCCCGCGCCAGCGAACTGCTACTGCGGACACTGGCTCTTGCAGCCCAGCGCGGCGAACGAGTCCCCGCGCCGGGAGAGCTTCCTGTCAGGACAAACAATCACATCATGATATGTCCGCTTAACCCCGACCTGGCACTGTCGGCCCAGGTATAACTTTTCTTCTGGAGGGGCTGTGTTTCTGATTTTCCTTTCAGCAGTACCACTAACGCTACTGCTGTATTGCCCGATAATGACAATCGTCAGTGCCGTGACGCCCTGGAAAGGGTTCCGAACGGCCTTGGTTCGACATCGTAAGAAGCATTACACAACCCTGCATCTGTCGACATTTGACCGGGTTGGCCATCTTAATCTCCGGCGTGCGGCACGCTTTCACCGGAGCTTTCTGGTCACGTTGCAGCTGGCGCTACAAAGAGACAGCTCGCCGGTGTACTTCACATCCCATCTGATGCGACCGGCACACCTGAAAAGCATGACTATCCTGATGTCAAAAATGGGGGAAACGCACCGCTGGCGCTGCACCACAGTCACGATACCTCCAGCCATCAGAAACGGGATACGGCTGCAAACATTTTTACAGGAATGGCGCTGGATAACCGTACCTGAAACCGGCGTGCTTGTACTCATTCGGCCGCGCCGGAAAGCTCGCTAAAAAAGCAAATACACAAACGTAATTAAAACGAACACGCAAACGCAGTCGATCTACACGATCGAATTAACTCGTTATACATACGCGTCACGATTAATTATTCTTTAACCCACTGAGTAACAAAGTTTAATTTCACTTAAGGGGGCCATGTGGCAAACAGTCTCACAGCAATTTTCACCTCGCTTCTGGCGCTCCCCGACCTTGATCGGAACAGGATTGCAGAACTGCTTCAGCGCAATGATAAGAAGCCCATGCAGACCACATCACTTCGGTTGCGACCTGGTACCCGTCAACTGATTGATGAGCTGTCAGGCAAAATTGGAATTTCTCAGTCAGAGTTGCTGAGTATGGTAATTGAAGGCTCTTTTCGCGATATCTTCCTGCCATTCAGTAATACTGCAATCAGCGTTATAGACCGCTTTGAGCTACTGATGCAGTCACACGAGCTTAGCCCGACAGACATCGCAGAACTGCTGTCGTCATGGAATGTTCGGGTTAGTGTGCTACAGGACAGGGAACGTACAATGGACTATCTGTCCACCCCGCTTCTCCAGGCGCTCGCTGACTGGTTTTTCGTTTCTCCTGGCTGGTTGCTTGGAAGCAACGTTCCCCCTGTCGACACAGGCAGCGCGAGTCATCAATGGCCACAAACGGAAGAAAATTTCCGGGAGGTAATTATTCCTTCAGCCGAAAATAATAATGACAGCATTATTTTCTGGAAGACTGAAAATACAACTGAGGATAAAGATCAGGAACGAAACGGCATATTAATTAAGAAGAAAATATCTTCATCTCAGCTGACATATTTTCCGGTGCTATCCATTATTACGCGCACCCTGAATACAGAGCAGGAATGCTGGAAAGAGCGACTCCTCAGGGAACACGCAGCAACAGGTACTATCCGCCTCGTCACCTTAGGTGCAGGGCTGGCAACAGCACTTGAACACGGAACAACGTTACCCGTACTTATATTCAGACAGCTTTAAACCACGCTGAAAATCTGAATTAAAAAAGAAAAAGGAAATTTTGATGCTGCCGCATCAGGACCTACTTTTGCCCTAAATCCAGACAGGACTACAGGAAATTTACTTATGAAAAAGACTCACATTGCAAAAACACTGATATCTTTCGCCGTCATGATGGCATTTCATGCGGGAGCTGCAACCTCTTATATGGAAGCCCGCAGCGATGCGATGGGCGGGACTGGCGTAGCTTCCGCACATTACGGTACAGCTGCCTTATCCAACCCGGCACTCCTGACGAAATTTGGCGCGAACGATGACTTCAGCCTGGTGCTGCCGTCCGTAGGTGTCCAGGTAGCAGACCCAGATAATGCCATCGATAATACCGATGACGTAAAGGATCTGTGGAACAATTTTGACAATGCAGTTGACCGCCAGAGCGGTGTCAGCGAAAGTGCAGCCGCATTACGCAACAAGTTGGAAGACCTGAAGGACGTAAAAGCAAACGGACAGGTCGGGGCATCTGTCATTGCTACCACTCCTAATAAAGTGCTTCCATTTGCGGTTGTCGTGAAGTCCTGGGGCACCGTTTCCGTAAACGGCAAGGTCAGTGATCACGATCTACAGTATCTCGATAATATCGCCAGCGGCGCCATCCCGTCAGATACGGTAGACAAGGATGCACTAACGTCCCGCGCTTATGGTCGGGCTGCCGTTATCACCGATGTCGGTGTGGCTATGGCGCACGAATTTGAAACAGCGGGACATAGCTGGTCACTGGGGATCACGCCCAAGTATCAACGCATCGATCTTTTCAACTACAGCGCAAAGGTAAACGACTTCGACAAAAATGACCTGAATTCGGATGACTACCGCAATACTAAAACCGGATTTAACGCCGACATCGGTCTGGCAACAAACCTCGGCGACAACTGGATGCTGGGTCTCGCGGTACAGAACATCATCGCCCGCACCGTTGACACTAAAGCAGTGAATGGTGAGAAAGAAACATTCAAAGTAAAACCACAGGCCACTGCAGGCGTGGCATGGAGTAACAGTATCCTGACCACCGCTCTCGATGTGGATCTGACCGAAGCAAGCCGCTTTGAGCGGGATGACAAACGCCAGTTCGCCAGTGTGGGTGCCGAACTGAATGCCTGGAACTGGATGCAGGTACGCGCGGGTTATCGTCAGAACATGGTCTCCAGCGAGGGCAACGCTTTCACTGCGGGTCTGGGCTTCTCTCCTTTCGACGTAGTACATCTGGACCTGACCGGTATTGCAGGAACCGATCGTACCTACGGTGCGGTCGCACAGTTGCAGTTCACGTTCTGATAGTTTAGGGGAAGCCCGCAATGGGCTTCCTCTGCCGTTTCTTTGTGTGTTATCCCCTGTGCACTGGCTGTAATCCCCCCGAACTTTCTCCCGCTGAGACCGTTGAAGATGAAATCTTTCCGATATGTACATGTATTGCATCAGATCAGCAGTGTTGCTTTCAGCAGCCTGATAACTGCGCCAGCCACCGGTTTTTTTATTCTGTTCATGTTATTTGGATTCAACCACTCGCTCGCCGACACCTTCCTTGAACAGGCCCGATCACTTACCGGTGATGCACCACCAGGCATGGTAAGAGAATGTAAACAATCAAACGATAGCGGCCCGCCATCTCCTCTTGTAATGCCTCAGGTATGCAAAACGGTATTAATTGATGAGGATGACTGGAAAGAGCGTGTTGACGATACCATCAGGCAGTTTTATCTCACTTTCTCTGTATTCGGACTTTTATTCTGGATGACCGCAAATAATCAACCATCTGAATTAATTAGCTGGATACGCAGGAAAAGTAAACATCAAAATTAACGGCATCATAAGCCTCGCCCACTGAATCTTCTGGCTTTAATCTCCGTCGCCCCCCGGCAAGGTAACTACCATGAATTGTTTAATGCTTCCCGGCGTGTTGGCCATCTCCCTGCTCGCCGGCTGCCAGTCCTGGACTACGCCATCAACGTCTCCAGTTTCTCCTTCCCCCGACCGTTACGGCGCGGCCTCATCCGTTTCCGTTACCCGTCACACACAGTATCAGATGTGGAATAACGGTGTCTGGTCCGGTTCGAAAACCGCGCCATCATCCATGGAGATCGTTCGCTCCAACAGCGCTGACGTCTCTTTCGACTGGGAAGGTGATGCTGTGGAGCTACTGGATGAACTGGCGCGGGCACGTGGCCTGCAGTTCAACTACAGCGGCGTTCGCCTGCCCTTGCCCGTAACATTGCACGTTCGTGGCATGACGTTCAGCAATGTGTTGCGCGTTATCGAAGCGCAGACCGCATGGCGCGCAACCCTGAATCAGTACCCTGGGCTGCTCCAGCTCAACTTCATGCAACCGGAGACCAGAAAGAAATGAAATGCTTTCTCTTGTTACTATTCCCTGCTCTGCTCCTGACTGGGTGTGCAGGAGAGCGGCCGGCTTCACCGACAGATACAGGGGCACCACCTCCGGATATGCAGGCCTGGCTCAACCCGGAGCGACAAAGACCAGAAGGTCTGTCCGAAACGCGCTGGCAAATGCTTACTGATGCTGGCAGAACACTGGGATTCCGGGGAGGAAAATCCCAGCGGGCATGGGAGTTAACCCAGGCACTCAACGCCCGCGAATCCACCCTCAATGCCCTTTACGATTTCCGTCCACTTATCAGCCCTGAAGGCTGGCTTCCTCCGGTTATTGATGAAGCGCAGGACGTAGCACACATCACTCCTGATCAAATTCGCACAGCCTCAAAAGTCTGGACCATCATCCGACCGGAGCGATTCGTCAGTAACCCGCCCAGCTGGCGCAGCTGGTTACTACGCGGTCTGGCCACCACGGCAACCCCTGGCACAGAAGGTCTGGTTGTGCCGGAAGACAGCGCCCAGAGAAAGGTCTGGGAAGACGCACTGAAAAAAGGCTGGCAGGAAGGTCGCGAAAATGCCGATCTGACCTTTGAGGCCAGCATGAATCAACTCACCCGGGACTATCGCGGCATGATGCTTTATTCCCTGCTCTGGCGACGGGGCATGATTTCCCGGCCGGAAGTCACCGAGCAGCAGCAGACTGTTACTGGCAGTGGTCAGAAGCTCGTTACCGGCGATCGTGTTCGCCGACTCAAATCACATGCATCGTTTGAGCTACAGAAATCACGCTGGCGCCCGTCCGTTACCATCCAGTAAGGAGTTTTCCTCGTGAACATATCAGCTATCCCTGACTCGTTCGGGCTTTTCCCGTTCAGCGGTGCCTATACCGCCGACGAGTTCAGGACATTTTTTGCCTGGTGTTCGGCACATGGAGTCAGTGATGTGGATCTGGTTGGCGGCTCACCAGTTTCAGTGAGTCGTTATGGCCGACGTGAGAGAGTCTCAGACACCATACTGCCGAATATCATGCTGGGAAATATGCTTGACGACCTGCTGGGGCCAGAAGTGCGCCCCCGAGTGCAGGGTGGAAGACCGCTGGACAGAGCCATTCAAATCGACGGCGACATGCATGGGCGATATGGCCTGGAAAGGGGGGAACGCGTGCGGCTACGCGCGCACATCATCCAGGGGACATCTGCCCGGGAAGAAAAGGCTCTCTCCGTCACTCTGCGTGTGATCCCCCACATCATTCCCGATTTTCTGAAGCTGGGTATCGAGCCCGATCTGGCGGCGGCAATGCTGCCAAAAACCGGGCTGGGTCTTATTTGCGGTGAAACGGGTTCGGGTAAATCAACGTTGCAGGCGTCGTTGTATCGCCACTGCCAGGACACACAGCCCGATCGCAAAATTGTGACCTACGAAGATCCAGTAGAGTACATTCTCGGCCGCCCCGACGACCTTCTGCCGCCGCATCAGGCTCAGGTAAGACGTGACGTCGCAAGTTTTGCAGATGGGCTTCGCTCCGCAATGCGCCGAAACCCGGAGGTCATCGGTATCGGGGAAATTCGTGACACGGAAACAGCAGAGGCTTCTGTCCAGGCTGGTGAAAGCGGACATTTAACCATCGGTACACTGCACTCTAAATCACCAGGTGAAACCCTGAACCGACTGCTTGGTCTGTTTCCGCCTCAGATTCGTGATGCACGCGCCTGGGAGATGCTTGGGATGTTACGGTTTATCGTAGTCCAGGTACTTGTCAGAACGACAGACGGCAAACGCCGGGCTCTCCGGGAATACATCGTCTTCGACGATGAGCTACGCGATGCACTACAGAATCTCCCGTCAGAGAAGTGGCCGGCCCACATCGATAACATCCTGAGACTGGAGAAAAGGCGCATTATCGATCAAGTGCGTGAAGGTTACGTAACGGGTGATATAGACAGACACGAAGCGGCACTCTACCTACCGACACAGGAGCTTAGACATTGAAACGAGAAGGATTCTGGCGCTATGCCACACCGCCTGTCACCTTTTTTGGTATCCCGCTGCCGTTCCTTTTGCTGTATCTGGTCTGGTTTCGCTGGCCGTCCATGAAGACGCTGTATATCTGTTCCGCCATTCTGGGATTCTTTGTTGCCCTGAATTTCTTTGGCTGGAGTGTACGGGCTATCTGCCTGCGCGTAATAAGTACCTTCAGGGGAAAGATTGCCTCCGGTCGCCCCTGGTGGTACCGGCATTTTGTTGAAAAACCACGAGACTGGACTGGTCTCTGAACCCGATGTAACCCGTTCGTTCCCCATAGCGCTCCCGCGCTACTCCCTCAATATCTTCCAGGAATGTGACCATGCAAAAAAGTCACCGCGTATGGCTTGCCGTACCTCACGAAGAGAAGGACGACGCCATCAACGCCCACCCGCGTCTCAGCGATGGGCAGAAAGCCCTTAAATGGGACGATGAGCACCGCCTCTGGTATGCCCGACCAGGAGCCGACCTGACCAGGTTCGAGCGATGGATGCCCCGCCCCCATGAACTGTCGATGAATGCGGACGATCCGGTAACAGAGTTTGCTCAAAAACTTGAAGAAGCAGGGCTGCTAGTTAAGGGGCTCCCCGTGATGGATGGAAGCCTTCAGCGCGTACCGACGAAACAGGACAAGAAAGGTTCGAAAAGCGGAGCTTACAAGGCTTACCTGGACGGGCGCCCTGCCGGATGGTACCGCGATTATCGCAGCGCCGACGCTAAACCGACGCAGTGGGTGTTTTCAGGTGGTGGCGAGATGGATCCGCTTGCGCGTCTTCATCTCCGTGCACACGCCCAGCAAACGCGTGAAGACAATGCCCGTGCTCTGGAGCAACAGTACAACCGGCAGGCGGAGTACGCCGCCCGATATGTTGACCGCTACCCGCAGGCTACAACGAACGCCTATCTGACCCGTAAGGGTGTGGAGGCTGCGCCGGGTATAAGAATCAACGATAAGCAAGAACTTGTGATCCCCTTCAGCAATGCGCATGGCGACATACGCTCTTACCAGCGTATTCCGCTCACCGGCGGAAAAGACGCCCGCATCCTTAAAGACAGTGAAAAAACAGGTAACTGGTTTGCACTGGGGACGCCACAGAATGGCCTGCCTTTGCTGTTTGCTGAAGGATATGCCACAGCAGCCTCTCTGCATGAGGCATCAGGTCTGCCGGTACTGATGACGGTTGATGCGGGAAACATGATTGCCGTTGGCCAGAATGCTCGTGCCGTTTGGCCTGACAGTCCTTTTATTTTCTGTGCAGACAATGATCATCAGCTGAAGAATGCGCAGACAGGACAACCTGAAAATAAGGGCATCCTGAGCGCTGAGAAAGCGGCAGAACTCACGGGCGGCAGAGTCATCGCCCCTGATTTCACCGAAGAAGAAAAAGCACGCTTGCTGACGGACTTCAACGATCTCGATATCAGCAGGGGCAGAGAAGCCTTCCGTGAGCACATCAGCGACCGCCTCAGGTCTGCCGGCATCGATATCCGGACAGACTACGCACCCAACGATGCACAATTTCTCTCACAACAGGACCCAAAAATGGAAAATCTGGAAAGTCAGGAATCCGGCCAGTCTTCGATTGCCCCGGATGAACCTGTCGTTATTCCGTCTGAAAGCCACAGGCAGGATGAGTCAGTAAACCCAGCGCCTCCCGCCCCGCCTGAACCTGAAATAATCTCTCCGGCAGCGGTGATGCCGCCCGATGAAGCCAGTATCAGTGCGGCACCGGTTGAGAATAAGGCTGAACACGATGAACCCGCCCCCACGTCCCTGCGAGACGCTGATGTTTTAATTCCTGATACGCAGAGCACCACGGACGTGACGATCGCGACATCTTCTGCGGATGCCGGTCAGCGTAGTCATAGTGCCATCGAATCAGGATCGAATATACCGGTCCCTGGCCTCGATGATTATGCAGACATACGCGCGCAGATGGACGACCCACAATTTGCTGAATGGGTGAACAGTCAGTCTGATGACATTCCCCATATGCCTGCTCAGGAACGACAGACAGACCATGAACTGTCAGAAACGGGCAAACAAACCCTGAAGCCTGAGGCTGCGTCACATGAAACAGACGCTGAGTCTCCGGAGCCGATCGTTCCTGAATTACCAATCCCTCCACAGTCCCCCGGAGCAACATCAACCGGGCAAAAACAGGAGCAGACGCAAACTGCCGATGTGGATCCAAACACGTCAGAGCCCTCCCCGGGCAGGAAGGAAACGGCAGAGAGTGAGATGCATGAAGCGGATGGGCTTGTCTACGGACCGCGAAGGCCGGAACCGCTTCAGCGAGAAGATCTCGATGAAATCATTAAAGCCCTGTCAACGGAAGAACAGCGTGACAATAAGGTGCTTTACCGTCTCGACGGGGAAGATGCGTTTCACGATCTCGGCAACCGTCTCGAAATGTGTAACGGTGCGAGTGAGGACAAGCGCAAGGTGCTCGCCGCGCTGGCCGTGGCATCACGCTATTACGGCGGTGTGGTGGAGCTCACCGGCAGTACGCAGTTTAAAGAGCAGGCCATGCGGCTCATTATTGAATATGACCTCGATATCCGAATGAAGCTGCCTGCGCAGCGCGCGCAGCTTGAGACTATGCGGCAACAGTTTGGGGCAACCAGGGATTCAGTCACAACACATATTCCTACGCCGGATCTGAACCGACAGACTCCATCACCTGATGCCGCATCGCCAGTGTCACCGGCAACAGCCGCCCCCGAAGCTGTTACCCCTGACGCTCCGGGCATACCCGTGCCCCCCGTATCACCCACGCCGTCAGCACAGGCAACTGCCGCAAAGCAGCCTGCCGTTTCACCCTCAACAGAGCCTGTAGCGCCTAAGCAGGCCGACAGCATCCGGGTCCCTGATATGCCCGCTGAGCCCGCCCCCTCTGCACTGAAACCAGGCCAGAGCGTCACGGCGGTCCTCAAGAACTTTGGTGAAGCGATGTACGAAAATAAAGAGCAAAAGGGCAAGAGCTTCTTTATCGAGCTACAGAACCGCGGTGGAAGTCATACCTACTGGGGGCAGGATTTACGGGAGTTGATCGCGCACCACAAAACCGGCGATGTGGTCACGCTGACGCTCAATTCCCGTGACAGCTGGCAGGTACCTGGTGAGGAAAAAGAGCGCGTAAAAAATAACTGGTCATTGACGTCCGCCTCAACAGGTCTTGCCGTGGCACATGATCGACCGGAGCAGGGACAGCCTCTTCAGGCTTTCCCGGTCGATACGTTTGGCCGCCTCACACAGCAAATCCGACAGGCTTGGCCTGAGTACACCACAGACCTGAAGCTGCCACCTCGCCTGGAAGAGCGTCAGTTTTATCTGGGCGAAGACAGGCATCCTGTAAAGTCACCGGTAGCCGCGGCCAGCATTTCGCCACCGTCCACGGAAGCACCAGACAGGCTGGTACCCGTCATGGCCTCTATGGACACACAGTCAAACCAGTTAGATCTGCTGCTTGTCCAGTCTGCGGGGGAACACCTGCAGGGGATGGTTCGTCTGGATGGCACGCTGTATCCGGCACTGGCCACGCCAACCACAGACAACAGTCAGCTGGTTATTAATGCCATCACCGATGACGGTCCCCGCTTTGTAGGCTACGGACAGGCGGTGAATTTCGAACCCGACGGCACCACCCGTGCCGCACCTCAGCTGATGACGTTCCACCTGAAAGGTCGGGAAGAGGATACACCGCTTCCCGCCCGGCTCTACACACCGGAAAAACAGGCAGATACCTTGTTCCAGCGCCTCGGTTTTGAACAGACCTGGAAACAATGGGATGACGCCCGAAAGCCGGAGGGCAGACAGGAAAAAGCGCTTCATCAGGAACACTCCCACAGCCCCGGCCGCTAAGCCGATAAGGAGAGAGAATGCGATATCACATGCTTAAAGCCGGACTTTTGTCCGGCTTCATGCTTTTTTCTGCCGCCGCTGCGGCGGCAACCTGCCGAGCAGGAAGTGCTGCTGAAGCGGGTAGCCAGGCTGGTTATGAGCGAGCCAGGGCGGCCGCAACAGCCTGGGAACAGCGCGAAAGCAATGTCTCATCCTCCCTGCAGTCCTGTCTGTCCCGTATCAAGAACGTCAAGGTGACCCTGCCGCAATTCCCCGGGCTCGATGAAATCATTTCGCAACTGGAAAATAAGGTCTGCGAAGCGGCCCTGGATAAAGTCAACGAACAGATCCCAGACAACATCGATCCCTGGAAAAACTTCAACTCCTGAAACCTATGACAAAACAGACACAATCAGCCCCCCCTGCAAAGGGGCGGGCCCCCTCCCCTGCGGAGGATCCGCTGAAAAACGCCGTGAACATGATGAAAACGGCAGAAAAACGCCAGAAAATGGCACCAGAGCTGATGAAGAGTAACCTCCTGCTGGGGAGTGGCCTGCTTATCAGCATCATCCTCAATGCTGGCCTGACCTGGGCTCTGATACAACAGCCACGGGATTACTTTGCCACCGACAGTGGGCGCCTGGTTCGCCTGGCTCCCACTTCCGAACCAGCATGGAGCCAGGACGATGCCATCGCCTTTGGCAGCAAGGCTCTGATGCGGGCCTTTAACCTGGACTTCGTTCATTATCGTGAACAGGTATCCTCTACAGCATCGCTGTTCTCTGAAGCAGGACACGCCAGTTACATCCAGGCGCTAACCAACTCCAATATCTACGATGCCCTGAAACGCGAGCGTATGAATCTTACCGGTTCCGTAGGGGCTGGTGTCGTCATCCGGCGTGGGCGTCTGTCTGACGGAACCTGGTTCTGGACAATGCAGTATCCGGTACGTTTGCGCCTGGTTGGGCAGACGACCAGCAAGCCTGAACAACCGTTTGTTTTCGAAATTACCATCCAGCGCGTAGATCCACGACAGAAACCCGTCGGGATGGAAATCCGCCAGATGATCTCACGCAACGCTCCCCGCAATCTCTGAGGCTCCCGCCATGAAACTTCGTTATCTCATGACCACACTACTGCTGTGTGGTCCGGCCCTCGTAGCCGCCGCTGACAATACTGGCTGGCAGGATGCCAGGACGCCTGGTGCAACAACTGCCGCCGCTCCTCAGGGGGCAGAAGCGCAAACAACAGGTGTACCGGCAACCCGGATTAGTGGAGAGCTCCCGCCCCCGGAACAAAGCTCGCCGCTGGTAGATGAGGCAGCAGGTTTAGACTCGCCTCTGTCAGCGGATGAGATACGCGAATTGAGGCTTCGACTGACCGACAACGAGCGTTCTGTAAATGCCCCAATGATAAGCGTGGTTCCGCGTATCAGTTCATTAACCCTCAATCTTTCTCCAGGCGCCAGTATCCCGCTGGTACGCACGGCCATGAATAACCAGAGCGTCGTCACCCTGACGGACATCAATGGCGCACCGTGGCCACAGTCAGATCCGCCAATTAATGCCAGCCCGAAGAGTTTTGATGTGAAGTTCAATGCTGGAACCAACATGCTGGCCATAACACCACTGCGCCCGTGGGCTGCGGGGAATATTTCCGTATATCTGAAAGGGCTTGATGTTCCAATCATGATCAATGTGACAAGTGGTGAGACAGACACCCGTACTGCCAGTCAGGAGATCGACAGTCGGCTGGATTTACGCGTCCCGCGTCTGGGTCCTGGCTCAGCAGCCCCGGGCGTACCCGTCGATAAAATCGCACTCCACAGCGCCACGTTGCAGGCTTTTCTGGATGGCACACCACCAGAAGATGCCCGTCGCCTTAAATTCCAGGGCAACGTCCCTGACACTGCGATCTGGCAAAGCGGTGATGATCTGATGGTCCGTTCCCGCGCAATGCTGCGCGACGAGTTTGAACAGACACTCTCTTCAGCGGATGGTACGCATCTCTGGAAACTCCCCGTCACCCCGTTACTGACCTTCTCAGTAAACGGGAAATCCGTTCACGTCACGCCGGAGCTTCAGTAATGAGCGCAGAACAGGATGCCGGTAAGAACGGCAAAAAACTTTTTTCAATAATTGGATTTAGTGCCCTGGTTTTAGTGACCGCGGGTTATCTGGCCATGTCGTGGCTGACACATGACCCTTCAGGAACAGATTCTGCCGTCAACCTTAACGGTACGGCCTCAAGTGCCGTAACCACCACGACGGAGAGCCCGCGTTACCGTGAACTGCTTAAAGCCTCAAACGATTTAGGCGCGCAGGAAGCCGCACGGACCGATTCATCCTTCATCGCCAGTCTCCCGGTCGGCCTTGAAGTCACGGAACCCCCTCCGGATAAGGTGCCAGAAACAAAACCGGTGGACCTGCCACCTCCGCCGCCAGCAGCATCACGCCATGCGGAAAACCCGGCCGGAGAAGAGCAGGCAAACGAAAAGCGCCAGGCTCAACTGCAAAAACTGCTTAAGCGGATCAGTGACGCACAGACTGGCGGCGATGCACCGGTGCTGGCAACTGCCCTGGCAAGTGTTACGCAGACATCGCCAGCGACTGGCACAAGAAACCTGGCAGAGACAAAAACTGAAACAGAGAGTGCACAGGTCTTCATCCACGCACTTACGCGTGCGGCCGGTTATATGGAGACTGCCGTGGATTCAGATAACCCCAACTCAGAGGTTGTTGCGGTTATTCCTGCCGGGCCGCTGGCTGGCGCAAGACTTCACAGTTCGTCAGCAAAACTTGCCGGCAATGGACTGGATATCAGATTTACCAGTATGAGTTGGAACGGCATGGAGCTGAACGTCAATGCAAGCGCACAGAGTGAGAAAAACCTGATGTCTTCTGTGGCCTCCGATGTTAACCATCGATGGGGAACACACATCGTTCTGCCCGCTGTACTGGGAGGTCTTGGTGATCTTGGCGGTCTGTACAAGGATGCTAACACTCAGGTTATGCAGTCCAGTGTCGGTACCGTCACCGGACGAGTGGGTAAACCTGATGGCAGCACAGTGGCTGGTGTAATGGTTGGCGGCACAGCCCAGACCGGGGCGGAAGTCATCAAACAGGAGATGGCCCGTGAGCCGTTCCGCCAGGTCACCGTGAAGCAGAAAGAAGTTATCTCCATTCTCTTCGTTGACTCGGTTACTTCTGACGACATTGTCAGCAGTAATAAAGCGGCTCGTCCCGCAATCAATAGCACCTTATCAGCACCCGCTGCCGCAGAGCAGCAAACCGAAACCCGCCTGCAGGAAGCCATCGCGCGCCGCCAGGCTGAAATCCGTCGTCAGTATGGCGATACCGTACCCGTGAGGAACAATGATGAACCAGAAAATTGATATGCCTGAAGAAGAAACACTGGAAAGCGAGGATGATTTTGGCGCGCCAGATCCTCGCGAGAAACCGCCCTTCTGGAAGCGAGACCTGCTGTTTGGCTATTCTCTGCCGTGGCTTCTCGGGATAACGCTTCTGGCAGTGGCCAGCCTCTGGTACCTGTTCGGTCCATCACTGTCATTGACGAATAATACGCCGTCTGAAACCAGCTTCAGTGAAGTTGAAAATACACTCGACGGTGCACAGCATAGTACGGTTGAGTCTGTTCCGCAGCAGGCTGTCTCGCCAGCCGCGGCGCAACCGGCGGCACATACGTCCCTGCCAATGGCTCAGGACGACAGGGCGAGCATGATGACGGATATCCGTGACGAGCTGAACGATCGTGACCGCAAGATAAATGACTCTCTGACGTCGCTTAAAGACAGCGTTACGCGCCTGTCTGATGCTATCAAAAGGGATGAGGCTTACGCAGTAGAAACGCGTGCACAGCTTAATGAGCTGACACAGAAGCTGGCTGTTCTGGAAACCCGCGTAAGCACCTCTGATGCCTCAAAAACAGCTTCCCGGCCCCAAAAACGGCAGACAACCAGTGCTGTTGCAGGCATGAAAATCATGTCGCTGGAAGCAGGAATGGCGTGGATCAAATGGCAGGGCAGTACCTGGTCAGTCCGGGAGGGGGATACGCTGGGTAAAGTCACTATTCGTCAGATTGATCCTGCCACGCGCTCTGTGGTGACAACCGGAGGAACCCTGCGCTAATGGCACTGGATGCCGTCACGCTAATAGAGAATCTTGCTTCGGGCATCTTCACCGCTGGGCTGGATTTATTATTCAGCTGGTCCGAGATGATTGGTTTTTTTGGCCTCATCGCACTTCTGACCCGGCAACGTTCCAGTCGAAGTCCATTGTCCCCGGGCAAGTTTGCTATTGGCCTTTTTTCCTGCGCCGCGCTGGTATCTCTCCCCTCCATCATTAATGCCAGTGGTGCGCAGCTTGGCTTTGGCGCCACATCTTTTGATGCAATCGCGTATGTGCAACCCGCCACCTACGGCGTTGCTGCCGGGGCTGCTAACGCCGTACTTTCTCTGGTCCGGCTAGCAGGAGTGGGGTTTGTCTATGCGGCACTCGATATGTTTCGACGATCAGAGCTTGAGGGGCACACCGCACTCAGTTCAAGTGAAAGCATTCGCGCTGCGACAGTAAAACTGTTTGCAGGGACCGGTATGGTCTTTTCACCTCAGCTCATCGATGCCGCACTTGCCACTCTCGGCCTCTCTTTTTAACACACTTCGTTTTTTTATAACCCAAGGAGACACTATGTCACTTTTCCGTGCTATTTCCGCGCGTCTTTATGCCGTCGTTATTTTCTGCCAGCTGACCATGATGCAGTGCCGCGAGCGCATGATTCAGGGGCTGTGTGCTCTGGTCACGTTCCTGTTACCCGGCATGGCCTTCGCTGATGGCGATCTCGCCGATATGTTTGGTAGCGCCGCCTCTGGTGCCAAAAGCGGTAAAACTTCCGGCCTGGAAATTGCCCAGGCGATCGGTGTGTTCATCTTCATCGGTTCCCTGCTGTCCTTCAAAAAAGTGGGCACCAATCCGCAGATCACTGTGGGCCGCTGCTGTGCAGGTCTGGCCATCGGCGCACTACTGGCCGTAGTCCCTGAAATTATGGGACGAACCCAGAAACAGCTCGGTACCAGCTCTGTCAATATCAGCTAACCACAGGAAAGGGTCGGTGTTTACCGACCCTTTCAGGAGAAAACGATGAGCAAAAAGAAAAAGACACCTGACTGTCCATGGCTACATCCGCTTCCGGTTCCTGATGTTGTCCATTCCACAGCCCCTTTACTTCCTCCCCCCGAGAGCGTTTCTGGAGGGCGGTGTTATTGCTGTAGTGCTGACATGAAACATCTGTTTGTGTTACCGGAATCCCTGCCATTATCCCGACTTGCGGAAGACGCGCAGGATGCCAGGACCCGACTTGTCAGAGCGAAAGACACGCTGGCTCAGCTGGAGTCACGTCCCACCCCGCAGGTACCGGTTGAATATGAGAAACACGCCCGGGCTCTGAAAGCTGCCCGGACCGGGATGCAGCACGCATCACTTGCCGCCCGCCGGATTGCTTTGCGACACATCCCCAAAACACTGCTGACCGACACCAGTCTGCTGTCTGACATCGAACATGCTGAATTAGAACGGCTCACGACACCGTTTCACCTCTGTTACCTCTGCCATGCCTGGCATGCCCTCAACGGATTTGCTGCTGCTCAGGGGGTCATGGTCTGGCTACCGGACCTGCACCCACGTAATGTTGTTGCCCTGAACCGAAAAGCCCTGCAGGCCGTCTTCAGCACCAGACCAGGCGAGGTTCGGGAAGGCCGTCGGGTACTGTCGGAACTGACCCGCCATCGTCTTCCTCTGGAAGAACGTTTCGGGGGATGGCGACCAGCTGACTATGCAGATGCGCTTAAACGTTTCCCGCCAGTCATGCGCGATGAAATGCGACAAAAAATGAACGGAGTGGCGTTGATCCTGACACCTGATTCAGTGACGGACAGTGACGTTCTGTCAGGAGCCTCGCAGACAACAATATTATCCTCACAGTCATCTGGTACCACTGTCACGTAAACCTAACGCAAGCCTTATCCCGCAGATGCGCCCACAGAAGCGCCTCGCCCATCAATACACGCCATTCCGGTGGAGTCTTCGCAGCTATGAATATCAACCGCCTTGTCTTCACTATTGAAGACGTTATGAATACCTGTTCCCGTTTCGCCGTCTCTGCTGACTTTGTCGACTACTGCGACATTCGTACGGTGATCGGACTGGACAAACAAGATCTGGAGCTCAGACCCTGGCTGGAAGCCCCTTATATAGGTGTCACCCATCATGGCTATTTCCTTTCTGTATTCGAAATATCCGGGGCATTGCGTGAAATGTCGGAAACAGCCTCAGACGATCATCCGGATGCGTTTGAAGGAATGATCGCGCACCTCGCGTCCACGCTCAGCACCACCTGGAAAAATATCGGCCATAAACTGGCCTTCATTTTCGAACGTGACCCGGAAAAAGGGCGTGACGAAGTCAGCGCCATGATCGCCCCGCAAATGCGTTCAATTCAGCACATCGGCGTCCAGCTGGATGACCTGCTTAATGAGAAGATCAATGTCATTTCTCCGTGGCTTGTTCGTGAGCGCTGCTGGCTTGCCGTCTGGAGCTCTCCGACACTGGTGAGTCATCAGGAACGAACCGATTTTAACGCCACCGTTCGGGCCATTCAGGATAAAGCACCTGTCGCGCGCTTTGGTCAGGAGCCCTGGCGCTGGCAAATGTCTGGTCTGAAGATCCGGCACGACAGCTTTATCACCACTCTTGAAAAAGCACTCGTACGCGGTGGAGACGGCTTGCTTGTCCGCCTGCTTGATGTGCCTGAGTTCTGTAATGAAATCAGACGTGAAACAGCACGCAACAGCACATCGGCCGCATGGCGCCCGGCATTACCGGGGAAGGCTGCGCCAGCGGGTGCGCTTCAGGAGGGCGACGCTACAGCACTGCTAGCTCCCTTCCTGAATCTTCAGGTATTTGGTTGTACGCCAGAAACAGAAGGTAATCTGGTGCATGCAGGGGGGCTGTGGCACGGCATGGTGGCCATAACACTTCCGCCTCAGCATCCCCGCCCCTTCAATGAGCTTGTGAAATTGGTTCCACGTTCCGTTCCCTGGCGCATACGAATCGACATCATGCCTGGCGGGATGAAAGCGCTGGGCTGGAAAAAGACTATTTCATCATTTGGACAATTTATTCCCTCTATTCGCCCACTTTACGACGCTTTCACACAGCTGGCTGCAACGGATGAACGCGATCCGGTCTGCGTGATGACCATTGTGGCGTCCACCTGGGGGCATACCCGGGAAATATGCTCCCGTAATCAGATGCTGCTTGAATCAGCGTTGCAGGGTTGGGGAGTCTGTAACACGACCACCACATTCGGTGATCCTCGCAGGGGATGGGTCAACAGTATGCTGGCCGCGTCAGCGGGCTCCGGCCCTGTTCCGCTTTACCCGCCACTCTCCCATGCGCTATCGATGTTGCCCTTCAACCGACCAGGTACCGTCTGGCGAGGGGAAGGCAACCTGATGCTGCACACGGAAGACGGATGCGCCTGGGAAGTCGGGCTGGGGTCTTCTCGACAGAACAAGCATACCGAACTTGCCCCTGGCGATTCGGGTCTGGGTAAATCGGTACTGATTAATACCCTGACGGAAATACAGGTATCTTCCGCCCAGGTTTCGCTTCCTTATGTGGCTCACATTGATAAAGGATTCAGCGCGATGGGGTTAATCCAGCTGATACGTGACAGTCTGCCAGAAGAGAGAAAGGACGAAGCAGTCGGCATCATACTCAGCAACGACCCGTCTAAGTCACGCAATGTCTTCGACATCCTGTACGGCGCTCGTAAGCCAGTGACACCAGAGAAGCAATTTATCGCGTCCATGTTGACGGCCTTCTGTATCGAACCGGATAAAGGGACCCCGCCTAACCCTACAGATACCCGGCAAATAGTGAATCGCCTGATTGATCTGGCGTATGACATGCGTAGTGGTATTGAGCCAAACATGTTCCGTTCAAACGTAGAGCCAGAAGTGGATGCGGCACTGGAGTCATCCGGTTTGTGGGGTGAGCACGATCCGGAGTGGTGGACCGCGACACCATGGTACGAAGTACGTGACCTCCTGCATGAACGTGGACAGTTATCTGCAGCTCAGCGGGCACACTACCAGGCGGTACCAGAACTTGCTGATATGCCCGCGCTACTACGCAGTGAGGTTATTCAGGAGACTTTTGGCCGAATACAGCGTAACGGCTCACAGGAGCCCCTGGTGGAGTACATTGAGCGCTGCATGATTCAGGCCCGACAGGACTACCCGATGATGGCCAGTCGGACTCGTTTTGCGCTGAACCCGAACACACGCATTATTGCCGTAGACTTAAACAACGTAGCCGGCGATAAGACCCCGGCAGGCAGACTGAAAACCGGCATCATGTTCCTCTTTGCTGGCCACATCACTGCGGGTGATTTTTTGCTGCCGCAGTATCAGGATGAGGTAATGCAAATACTGCCGGAAGCCTACCTCCCGGGCATTATGCGACGCATCAACCAGCTCGATAGTGAAATGAAAACCAAAATCTATGACGAACTGCACAACGTCAAAGGCATTGATTTCATCTTCGAAGCACTGGATACGCAGGATCGTGAACAACGTAAGTTTGGTATCCGCACGGTGCTGAGTACCCAGTTCCTTACCGACTATCCGAAAAGCCTGCTCGACTCTGCCAACACCCTCTGGCTGCTGCGCTTCCGCCAGGAAGATATTCCACTTTTACGGGACAGTTTTAAGATCCCCGAACACAATCTTCATGCATTCCTGCGTATGCCAGCTGGTCCGGCTGCAGACGGTAGTGGCGTACCGATGCTATGTATGATGCGCACAACCCAGGGGACGCTGGCACGGATTGTCCGGTTTACGCTCGGACCGCTGGAGCTGTGGTCGCTTAACTCAGACAAAAAAGACGGCGCGCTACGCAGAAATCTCTCGGATACGATCGGTACTGCCCGTGCCCGTCAGTTACTGGCGGAGAAGTTCCCTCGCGGATCCGCAAAAAAACTCATTGAGTACAGGGAGCGTAACAGTGGCGCCCGTGGTGATAAGGGCGTCATCGAATTGATGGCAGACGAAATGATAAATGAGCTGGGGTATGACCTTTGATGTGTTCCATCCACCTGACGCCACGCTGTCGCCGCCCGGTAAAGGGCCAGGTCAGTCTTTCCCGCCTGGTGATCGATGCCGACGGCGTGGAGTTCGTCCTGCCGTCCCGGCACTTCCGTACAGACAGTGCAGTGAACTCCCGGGCGGTATACGCGACCGATCGCCGGGCAACGCAAGAGGCCTGTGGCGTGCTTCTTTCACTCAAAGCGCGACCACGCCAGCTGGTCACAACAGCCATCTGGCAGGTCAATGAGCCAGGCGAACCGGTGCGGGAATCGCGTCATGTGGTCCAGTGGTTGCTACCTGAAAATACAGGGGCGGTGTTAACTGATGATACCTGGTTATGGCCGGAGGGGGCAGATACCCCACAACTCAGCTCGGGAGACTGGCCGGTACTGGATATCACCCCTCCAGCTCATGCAAGAATCACGCGTCGTGGGCTGACAATCATAGACACCCGCAGCCGGGAAGGACGTATCAGCAGACGCTTTCAGACCTTCCCTCTGGTCGCCCTCGCCCCCGGCACACAGTCAACCCGCCTTCCCGGCGTGTTTACCCCGCTCAAATAAACGGAGAATCTCATGCTACAACGTCATCTCCCCGCGCTGGCGCTGGCCATCGCGTCCAGCCTTCCCACTGTTGCCAGTGCTTTAACGGTCAACGTGAACTCCAGCGTTCCGATCACGACTCAGGTTCTGCCTGAGATGGCCACCATCCAGGCAACTCTGGTCGAAATACTACAGATGCAACAGGCAACCGGCACAGCCATCACACAGAACGCCGACAAGCTCGGCGCCCTGATTAATCAGGATGGGCAGGCTACTCGTCAGCAAATGATTTTCAATAATGAAACCCAACGTCTGGAGGAGGCACGGCAGAGTTTTTCGGTACCGGATTCGATCTGTAGTGATTCCGCATCCGGTGTGGCAGCACAAAGTAAAAGTGCATCAGGCAGCGCCGCGTCAAAACTCTCATCAGGCAAAGGTGTTTCCAGTTCAGCGGTGCGGAAGAGGATTTCTACAGCATCGGAAGAACAGGCCCGCGACGCTTATGACGGTGCGAACGTACATGCCGCGTACTGTACGGCAGCAGAATATGAACGCTTTGGCGGAACCGGTATCTGCCCTGCCGTCAGTAATTTGCCCGGAGGTGACAGTCAGGTACGCTCCATCTATGGCGGCGCGGGACCTGAAGGGCAGGCACCGGCACTTTCCTGGTCACAGGAACAGATTGATGCCGCTATGGCCTACATGAAAAACACGGCTCGACCTTCAGCAGGCCGCACGCCAGGCAAAGGTGAAGTCAACACTGTTACCGGTCGTACGTATGTAGGGTTGCTCAACGAGTACAACGGTATCATCGATGCCGCGTCTGAACCTCAGCTCTCGCTGATTGCCGACAGTAAGACCAGTGAAACCACCCGTGATGCCCTGAAAGAAGCACTGCAGTCACCTTCCGCAGCGCAGTATTTTGACAATGTGGCTTCGCCGGAGGCGAAGGCGAAGGGCTACATGAGCCAGCGAGAATTTGAATCGTTTGAGGCCGGACGTCGATATGCCAACACAGCCTATCTCTCCGACCTGCAGCAAATGGACGGAGATAACCTTATGCGCGAACTCATCCGAACTACGGCACAGATGAACTGGCAACTTAACGACATTAAAGAGTTGCTGCGCAAAGGGAACGTGATCGACGGCCAGCTACTCGCCGCCTTTGCCCGCCAGTCCTACGCCCCACGTCTGAAACAACTCGAATCAGCCATGAACCAGGGAGCTGCCAAATGACACTGGAAAAAACAGTCGCACGGAAAAAAGGACTACCTGGACGTATTACCCGGGGACTGCTGAGCATATTTCTGCCATTGCAGGAAACGAAGTGGTATTTGCGGGCTGCCCGGCACATGACATCACGAAATATTGAGCGAATGCGTGATGCTTTTCCGGAGCTCATTACTGACGACAAACCGCCGGCTTCTCCTGACTGGGAAAAAGCCGTTGCGGAATCAGGTTGTACCCCCGCACAGTTGGATGAGGGGTATGTGAGCCAGCGCAGGCGCTGGCGAGTGCTGTTCTGGCTTATGGCCATACCGGTTCCGCTTGCAGCACTGACACCATTCATTATTGGTGGGAGTATCTCCGCGCACCAGATCAGCACCTGTGTGGTGCTGTTTTCCGGTGCTGGCGTGGCATGGTCAAAAGCGCTAATCGTAACCTACCGACTGTGGCAGTTACGCAACCGTCGCGTAAGTCTTGCTGAAAGAGGCACCTTTCAGCATTTCATGGCGGAAACCCATGCCGTACGAGATGCCATTCTCGGGAAATAGCTGCCCTTCTCTGCCTCCTGCCGACATCCCGGCATTCATGCATTATCCGGAGTTACCGTGAAAAATCTCATTCGTGCGCTTTGTGCAGGGCTGCTTATCTCTGTTACCCCGGCACGCGCAGGTGTCACTTACGATGACATAGTCTCTGCTGCAACCAATGCACAGGACCTCTCCCGACAGGCACTGGTCACTATCTTCGGCGATGTGGTGCTGGACCCTCTCGCCGCCGGCAATACCACGATGATCGGGAATCTGTTTGCTCTGTTTAACGGAATTATCGCCGTCCTTGCCGTCGTCTGGTTTGTATTTATTGGTCTGAAGCACATTAATAAAACGGGGCATCAGGGCAAGGTATTCAGCGGGGATCGCGATATCACCAGCACACTGAGCACAGTGTCAGGATTTTTGATGATTATCCCGACCGCCAATGGCTGGAGCATGTCCCAGCTCATAATTCTCTGGGGCGCGTCGATTATGGGCGTAGGTTCTGCCAACCTGATGGTGTCCAAAGCAGCCAGTGATATTGCCAGCGGCTACTCCCTGACTGTCCAGCCCACACAGGCTTCGACCCGAACTTCTGCACGCGGTATTTTTGAGATGCAGCTTTGTAAATATGCCATCAATACTGCGCTGGACGATTACAACAGCACGGCAAATTCGACCACAGCCAGAATGGCAGGGGTATCCGGTTCTTCTGGAGGGAATTATACCTACCGGGTCACCAACGGCAGCGGTGTGTGCGGCACGGCGACGATACCGGAACAACAGAAATCGGACTCCTCGTCTGGTTCCGGAAGCTTCTTTAACCCCTTCAGTAACCGCGATACAAGTGAAGTGGTGGATGCGCAAAACAAAGCTATGGAAGCAATGATCCAGGATATGGACAGCGCGGCCAGCGAGTTTATGGCAGGGTTTATGAATAAACGAACAACCGGCAACGGCACACTCCCGGATATTGAAACCCGCATTCAGAGAGCAGCCAGTACGTACGAACAAACTGTTCAGCACGCACTACCGGCGCAGAGTGAACAAAATGGCATACAGGATGCTGTCAGGAATTACCTCGACACTTATGGTTGGGCGGCTCTCGGTGCCTGGTACCAGACTTTTGCAACGGCCAATCAACGCCTGACAGAAGTTGCCAGTCGCGCGCCGGCAACCAGTGGGATGTCATCCCTTGGGGAAATTGGCAGCGGAGACCTGTTCAGTGCGGTAATGAGCGCCTACCGTACCCAGTTACAAAACTCTAATTATGCACCTCCAGCAGGTACAGCAACATCACAAAACGAGTTAAGTGCTTCTGAAGGTAATGACCCAAATAGCATATTAATGAACTCGTTCGCTCCATTTTTCGTCAGTTTAACCAGCAACATCGCAACAAATTATAGTGGGACAGGAACCTCAACAGGGCAGGTAAACCCATTAGTTAAAATGAAAAATGTTGGAGATTACACGCTGGTTGCAGCGGAGGGAACTTTAACAGCATACACGGTCATACGGGCTGCTGTTGCGGGTGGAGAGTCATCCCTTCTCGGGAAGGTTGTCAATATGACAGGAGCAATTAGCGCTGTAGATAAAGGGCTTGATGCCATTTCGCCAGCAGTATATTTCTTGTTACTACTTATGTTTAGCGCTGGATTTACACTTTCAATCTATTTGCCATTTATTCCGTTTATCTTCTGGATGACTGGTATTGGTAACTGGATTGTCAGTGTTCTAGTAGGTTGCGCTGCGGGACCTCTATGGGGGGCAACTCACCTAGGTACGTCTCAGGATCGAGGCAGTCGTGCGGCTTATGGTTACATTTACTTTATAGATACCATGATTCGTCCCGCACTTATGGTTTTTGGATTTTTCTTTGCATCTGTTGCGATTGTTGCTACTGGCACTATCCTTCATGCACTTTTTGGTGTCGCACTGGTCAATGTTCAAGCCAACTCGTTAACAGGTTTATTCAGCATGGCTGGTTTTTTAATGATCTATGCTCGAATTTGCACGACACTGGTATCTAGCATATTTGCCTTACAGGCATATTTACCTGACTACGTCATTTCGTTCCTTGGCGGTAGAGATGCAGCAAATACTCTTGGAAGCATGGCTGGTTCTGTCAAAGATATGTTCGTAGCCGGTGGGAGGAATATACGGCATACCCCTGGCGTTAATACGAAGGGTATGAATGGTCCAGGGGAAACAAATAATGATGGAATAAAAAGTTGAGATGTGGACATCTATCCAGTAGTGCTATAACATTGAGTGAAATACCTAAGGAGGGTTTACTGTGAAAGATAGATTCCCTAAGTGGTGGGTTTTATACTCTGTTGCAAAGTCTTTATTTTTAAAGTTCGGTATAATCTCTTTCTTGCTGATTTTTTTTCTATGCTCCATTTCAATCATCATGGATGAGTACGTACGCCCGGAGGCATATCTATACGCCATAACAAGTTGCTTACTGTTATTCGGTCCATTTGCCATCAATTATGTTATAGCCAAGAAACGCAAAAAAAAGATCCTTGCTGTTGTTGAGAAAATCAAGGAGACGGGTCATTTCAAACCGGAAAGCGGTTCTGAGGGCTGGCTCTTCTGGAAAAGTACCTACCTGGGTTTCGACTTTCAGCAAGGAACCTTTTTGTACGTCCGAATCTACCCGGGCAATGTCATGGATGTCATTGGCTTCGATGCTTACAGCCTGACACGTACAGAGGTTGAAGATTCAAAGTTGCGTCTCTTCACAAGGTTCACATCATTGCCGATGATTCCTATCGATACCGGTGCTGCATCCAGTATTGCTAACCATCTGCATGCAATGAACAACAAAGGATACACCTATAACTTCAACTTTAACGATGTCGTGAATAAAAAACGTGCCGAGATCGAATCTCTGACAGGGCTACCTGTTCCCGTTCTTGCCTGAAACACATCCAATACCCTCCAATAAATAGCCGGTTTAATTGCCGGCTATTTTCATTGATTTCATTAACGCAGATCATCGCTCTGAAAATTCACTTTAAAACAGATGATGATAATAAAAACCACAACCCATCTTATTAATGACCCTCACTAAAACAAAGGAGATCCGTATCAGATCCTCAACAATCTAATATTTGACCAATCAATATAATTTCACCTGCCGTTATCACCAGTAAATACGCTTGCTAACTTTTCGTAAGCTCGGGCTCTGCTGCCCTCTTTTATTCAGTTAGTCTTCATCGTTTTTATTTAGGGAGCTTTTCCATGACATCCGCTCGCGCGGGAACGACTGATCCGCTTGAATTTCTTGGAGCCCTCGCCATCCTGGGCATTATGCTTCTGCTTGTTGCATGGCTGTTCTTGCCTGAGTTTGTGTACTGGTCATGTTTCATTTTGCATACCCTGTGGGGCATGGCTGATTTTGGCCCCTTCCACACCTGGGCCGCACCGCGTTATAACCTGCTGGCCGTCACCGCCAACAATGCCGAAAACATCACTTACGATCAGTGGATCAACGTGATGAAGCAAACGACGGTGATCCTGATGATATTCCTCATTCCCCTGTCTACCGCTTCGCTGTGGAGCTGGTTATGCCATCCTGCACGAAACTGGCAAACGCGACGGGTACTCAATATCAGCACGCTGCCCTTCGCTATGGAAACCATTTCTCCTGCAATTGCCCCCATTCTTAATGAGGGGAATTCCAGTCGCCTGTTGCTTGATAAACGTCGTCAAGAAAGACGTCCGGCACAAAGCCCTGAGGGTTTCGCTGAAGAGCATGAACTCATCAGTAATATGCAGCTCGATGTTGCCCGCTGCAGGGCTGTTTTTATGGCCCAACTGGGGCGTCCACTTAATGGATGGAAAAGTCTCGCCCCTCATGAAAAGGCATTATTCGCAATATTCGGCCTTCAGTTTTTCCTGGACGACCGACCGGCCGCACGTCAATTAATGGATGCCCTGAACCGCTCCTGTCGGATAAAAAGCCGCCGTGATAAGGGGAAATTCTCAGTTCCGGTCTATGCGCTGGCGAGAACCGCTTTTAAGCGCGTCATCCAGAGCGAAGGCGCGAAACAGTGGTTGCGTGAGCACCGTTACGTCAGAAGTGGTCTGGTCTGGCTGTACGCACATGATTTACGGCTGACACCACCTAACTGGCTATGGCTAAAGGGGGTAGACCGCCCACTCTTCTATGCCCTGCACCGGGCAAACACCACCAAAGGATTTATTGAAGGTGCAGGTATCGTCGCCGTCGCCCGCACCGAGAGTGAGGCTATCCGACTTGGCCTCCCCTGCCCGCAAGCCTGCGTCGATGAAGCCATTGAGGGATTGCGCATCGATATGCTGTCCCTGGGGCTAATCTGGAACGAACCTCAGCCAGACCGCGACCGCAAGCGTCGCATCCGGACCAACTGGTCACTCACGGAAGACGTCATCACTCGCCCGGGTGACGATGACGATCTCATCTTCTGAAATTTCGCTCATTTCTGACGCTAATTATCTTACTGTCTACTGGAGTCTCATTATGTCGCTGGAAAGCACCTACACCACCTTTCGTTGTAACGACACCATTGTGGTTTTACATCAACACGGACATGGTGTTCCTCAGGCTCTGTTCACCTTTCGTGAGCCTCAGCGTATGGCCATCCACGATAAAAAGCTCATCGCTTTTTATCCATATTCAGCAGAAGCCGTGACACTTCTTGATGACCCGATGCACGATGCAGCGGAAGTCTTCAACACCATAGCGCGACACCTCAAAACCCAGAGTAAGGCAATAATGAAACGCCGTATGAAGTCCCTTGCCCTGTTTGTGAGCGGCGCGCTGATAGCATCTTCGTTATGGCTCCTGGGTACGGACAACCATTTCTCACTCAATGTGGGAAACCAGACACTGACTATCCCGGCAGAACCAGGCGCAATCGCACCGGCCCGGCCGCGGCAGACTGCCGCTGTTCAGGAGCCAGCCAACCCGGCGGCAGGCAATACAGTCATTCAGGCTGCCCAGGCTGAATCCGACAACATGCAGAATATTATGAAGGAAAGTCATAAATCCTTACCGGCTTCGCCTTCTGAAGCCCTGAAAACAGCACCGGCAGCGGTAACGTCAACCACATCAGTAAAAAAAGAAGCGACGGAACAGTCAGCGCGACAGAAGATGGTGGAAATACTGAAGCGCAGTACCGATCGAGGTCTGTTCACCATCCAGCTCTCAACCGGGCATGAGCGTACGCTGTATGCATTCCTCGATCCAACCTGTGCGGTCTGCAGAAGTATGGAGCCGGCAATCGAACAGCTGGCGCAGCGTTACAACGTTGTTGTATTCCCTGTATCAGTCGTGAATGACGGCGGCGATGCTGTAGAGAAGATCATTCCGGTTTTATGCGAGAAGGACCAGACAGCTCGTGCTGTTGCATGGAGTGTTCTTTTCCGACCGGACGCAGGTATGCTGGTTCCGGGACAGACAACACCTCCACAGGTGAGCTCAGACTGTTCCGCGTCGGCTCAGGCCGTAGTAGCCGTAAACGATACTGGCTTCCGCACCTTTGGTTTTTCAGGTACGCCGACAGTGCTGACTGACACGGGCATTCGCCTGGCAACGGGCATGCTGACCGCGCCGGATAAAATTGATCACTTCCTGAAAATTACAGATCCAATGTCACCAGAACAGGTCGACCGCTTTGTGAGTTCCCTCAGTATCCAGGAGTAAACCATGAATTATACGCCCGTTAACCAGGCGCTCATGAAGCGCAATGCCTGGAACTCCCCTGTTCTTGAGCTTTTGCGCGACCACCTGCTGTATGCCGGAATTATGGCAGGAAGTGTGGTGGCGGGGTTTATCTGGCCACTCGCCATACCGCTTTTGCTTTTGCTGGCCATCGTGGCCAGCATCAGCTTTGGAACACACCGCTGGCGTATGCCCATGCGAATGCCTGTCCACCTGAATAAAGTAGACCCCTCTGAAGACCGGAAGGTACGACGCAGCCTGTTCAGAAGGTTTCCCTCACTGTTTCAGTATGAAACAACGCAGGAAAGTAAAGGTAAGGGAATATTCTATCTCGGCTACAGGCGAATGAATGATATCGGTCGCGAACTCTGGCTCACCATTGATGACCTGACCCGTCATGTGATGTTCTTTGCCTCGACCGGTGGAGGGAAAACCGAAACCATCTATGCGTGGATGCTCAATTCATTTTGCTGGGGTCGGGGCTTCACCTTTGTTGACGGTAAGGCGCAGAACGACACGGCGCGCACCTGCTACTACCTGGCCCGCCGCTTTGGGCGTGAGGATGATGTGGAATACATCAACTTCATGAATAGCGGCATGTCCCGCAGTGAGATGATCCACAACGGTGATAAAAGTCGGCCACAGTCTCACCAGTGGAACCCCTTCTGCTATAGCACTGAGGCCTTTGTTGCTGAGACGATGCAATCAATGCTGCCGACCAACGTACAGGGGGGAGAATGGCAGTCCAGAGCAATTGCAATGAACAAGGCGCTGGTTTTTGGCACAAAGTTCTATTGCGTCCGTGAAAACAAAACCATGTCGTTGCAGCTGCTGCGCGAGTTTATGCCACTGGAGAAACTGGCAGAGCTTTACTGCCGTGCCATAGACGATCAATGGCCAGAGGAAGCTGTCTCTCCGCTCTATAATTATCTGGTAGACGTACCGGGTTTCGATATGGCCACCGTTCGCCAGCCTTCAGCCTGGACAGAAGAGCCGCGCAAGCAGCACAGCTACCTGACTGGGCAGTTTCTGGAAACCTTCAACACATTTACGGAAACGTTCGGTAATATCTTCGCTGAGGATGCCGGTGACATTGATATTCGCGACAGCATTCACAGCGACCGGATACTCCTGGTCCTTATCCCGGCAATGAACACCTCTCAGCACACAACCTCTGCACTGGGGAGAATGTTTGTTACCCAGCAGAGCATGATACTGGCCCGGGACCTGGGACATCGTCTGGAAGGGCTAGATTCCGAAGCTCTCGAAATCACCAAATACAAAGGCCCCTTCCCCTACATGAACTATCTCGACGAGGTGGGAGCCTATTATACCGAGCGTATTGCCGTTCAGGCCACACAGGTACGTTCCCTGGACTTTTCTATCGTCATGATGAGCCAGGACCAGGAGCGCATTGAAAGCCAGACCTCAGCCACAAACGTTGCCACCCTGATGCAAAACGCCGGCACTAAGGTTGCGGGTAAAATCGTAAGTGATGATAAAACGGCAAAGACAATCACTAATGCCGCAGGACAGGAAGCCCGGGCGAACATGGTCAGCCTGCAACGGCGTGACGGTATCATTGGTACCTCCTGGATCGATGGCGACCACATCAATATTCAGATGGAGAACAAAATCAATGTGCAGGATCTGATTAAATTGCAGCCAGGTGAGAACTACACGGTGTTTCAGGGCGATCCGGTTCCGGGAGCATCCTTCTACATCGAGCCGCAGGACAAAACGTGCAATGCACCCGTCATTATCAACCGATACATCACGATTAACCCACCGAACCTTAAGCAACTACGTAAACTTGTTCCACGAACAGCGCAGCGACGTCTTCCTGCTCCGGAGAACGTCAGCAAAATCATTGGTGTTCTGACAGAAAAGCCCTCGCGTCGGCGTAAAGCGGCAAAAGCTGAACCCTGGAAGATAATCGATACCTTTCAGCAGCGTCTGGCCAATCGCCAGGAAGCGCATAATCTGATGACTGAATATGATACGGACCACCGTGGACGGGAAGAAAACCTCTGGGAAGAAGCGCTGGAGGTAATCAGAACAACCACTATGGCAGAACGTACAATACGGTACATCACGCTTAATAAGCCTGAATCGGAACCGACGCAAGTAAGCGCTGAAGAAATTCAGCTCGCACCAGATGCGATACTGAGAACGCTGACACTCCCGCAGCCGGCTTATATTCCTCCTTCCAGATATCGAAACGAGCCATTTATCTCCCCGAAACTGCCTGATTCACCACATCCGGATATGGAGTGGCCAGAGTGATAGTTCAAAAAAATTGTCTTGTTTCAGGAACAGCTGCCGATAAACAAAATGATATAGAAATGAAGGAAATGAAATGAAGAAACTACTATTTGCCGCCCTCTTTGGTTTTTCATGCGTTGCCGCTGCAGCGCCCCAGCCCGTTATCGACACCGATGCCGTGGCGCAGCTGACTGAAATCCGTAACATCCTCCTCACGAACCAGCAGAAGGTGTACGCCTGCTCCGATGGCGAGAAGCTTTATACTGTTGGGTTGCAGATAAAACACGATGGTTCTGAATACAAATGTGTTTTAAAGAAAGACCATGCTGAATGGGAATTAGTCCCACGCATCGCATTCAACTAAATAAGGCCGCGAAAGCGGCCTTTTTTTTGACCTGATTATGCTACCCTCCGGATTGGGCACAGATTCACACTATCCCGTTCTGCTGGCAGTACGAGAAATTGATAAGTATGATTGATAAAACAGGGGGCAGAGAATGAACATTCCTAAACAGACACTGGTTTTATCTATTGCAGGTTGCTCACTTCAGTTATTCTTTATTTTCGCTTCTTTCATAGGTGCTGATGATAGTTTTGCTGTCTTCTGGACATCATGCGGCTTTGCCTATGTATTGCTTGCGTTCCATGTAGTCACGGGCGTTGTCGCTTGTTATGACATAAAACATCCTCTAAAAGTTTAAAAGGCCGCATTTGCGGCCTTTTTTATTTCTTATCTGCGGGCTAAATTCCATCTGGTCCCCGAATGCTTATAACGGTGAAGGTGGTTTCCAGTTTGGTCCTGACTCATTGCGCACAGCTTCTGTATTACTCCCCTGATTCGTCATTTCAGCAAAGCGCATCTCGCTTTCAACACGCACCTGGTCGACCTCCGGTCGCGAGATCTGGTATTCACCTTCATCACGGTGGTTCACATTGTGCCATGCCACCATTTTGGCAAAAGCTGTATTGAACTGTTCATTATTCCCTTCCGGAGCCATCGCGACGCTCGGAGAACGGCTGAAGAGAACCGGCGCGACTTTGACCATATCCCGCTTAAGCGCATCGTAATCGCCACTGTTCCGGAAAATAACCCTGTCGCCATAGTCGGTACAAATATGGCGGCCTGTCTCCGGATCGCGGAACTGGACGCGACCGTTCTTCTTCAGTGAAGCCCGCAGGCCAGGAACACCGGAATACATCGGCGTTCCGCCTGGCTCACAGATAACGACACATCGGTTGTCTGTTGTAGATTTCACCGCATTACCACGACGATCCCTGTAATCCCATCCTCTCAGCTGCGATATCGCAGCCTTGTCACCTTTCACCGCTTCAGCTTCAACCCACTGCCGGTAAGACGGCGGATACCATTTCCCCTGCCCGATAAGCTCAGCTCGTTCAGCCTTCATGGTTTCTTTCAGCGCAATCAGTGCCTGCATGCGCTGAAGCTCTGCAATATGATAATGCAGCTTCCTCACCAGAGGGTCACGATGTTCGATACGGATGCGCGCTTTACGTATCCTGCATTCGTCATGAATCGCCTGGTAACGTTCACGGCCATGCAAATCAGGGCGCTGCCAGTTAGCCCGCCAGGCTGCATAACGGGCTTTCAGATCTTCTCGCGCAGCTGCGCGCGCTTCGCGACGCTGGCGACGCAATTCAGGATCACGCTTCATACCCGGAATATCGCGGTCGCTCACGGCCAGTTCCGGATTGTAACGGCTGGCCGGCTTAACACGTTCAAAGATGTCTGCCGGCACCGAAACAAACGAACCAGCATGGGGTTCCGCACGCGCAAGCGTCAGATCAGGATGAACGTGGCTGGCCTTTACAGGGGTCTGTTCGTGATTGTAAGCGTCCATCACAACCAGGCCCTGCTGCTCGCGCATCAGCAACAGCCCCTGACGCGCCAGTAGCTCATGACAGCGTTCCCAGGTAAATTCACCACTACCGATAAGCGACTCAATGTCCTGACGGCAGTGTGAAACCGCATAGCCCCAGAGGCTTTCCTTATCAGAGAAAATCTCACGTTTCAGCGCCCCCTGCGGGCCCGAACCTGTTCGCAGTTTTCGCCATTCCCGGTCGGATACTGGGGTGGCTTCCAGACTGCCGCCGGTGAACTGTTCCGCAGGGGGAACCTGCTGGAAAATGTCTTTCGGTACCGGCTGCCAGCCTCCTTTATACGAGTCCAGAATAGCCTTCGTTAGCGCAGGCCACACACGTTCCGCCCTGACAGGTGTACGCGTTGAGTCATACCCGTCACAGATAACCAGACGGTCATGCTGTTCTTTCAGATACAGTCCAGACTGTGCCAGAAGCGTATGCACTGACTGTATGGTTCGCTGCGTTGGATCCTGATCAAGTGCAATCAGCGGCGCCCGTAAACGTGCGATCGCATAGTCCGATAAGGATTCTTTCTCTGTCATCCGTTCAGGGCGAGACGGCATAATAATCTTGTCTGGTTCATAGCGGCCGACAGCCGGAACTTGCGAGAAAATGTCCTGTACAGGAGGAACAAACTCACCCAGTTTACGAATAAGTTTATCGGTATCAAAGGCGTGTCCAAACGCAGAAAGCGTAACGCCAGGACGTTCACTGTCCCAGCCATCCTTCACTTTTAGCTCGCCGCTCTCCTTTGTCAGGAACAGGCCTTCTTTCGCAAAACGCTGATGGAGAGAAGACCAGTCGGTCACCGGTGACTCCCGTAAACCAGCTATTGCCGTGTCAGCGATATATTCTCTCAGGCTCTGATTACGGCCACGTTTCCAGGCACTTTGACGATCGCGTTCAACAGAGGTACGACGAACAATACGATTATCAGGGGCAATCACATAGCAGCCATTGTCAGGTGAAAACCCATGTTTGAGCTCCAGTTCACGACAGGCCTTACTCAGTTTTTCCTGGCTGTAAGCAAGACGGTTAAGATAACCAGTCTCCGGATGTACGCGATTTACAGCGATGTGAACGTGGAGGTTATCCGTGTCAGTGTGAACGGCAGCAACGAACTGATGGCCCGCTAAACCGAGACGGGAAAGTGTATGGCTGACCGAATCGTAAATCTGTTCAGGGCGCGGACTTTCGTGCGACTGCCAGCTCAGAATATAGTGGAATACAGGGTCGCTTTTGTTATGGGCAAACTTCGTTTTACGTGCGGAGAACTCCATTTCTTCAGCTGCACTTTCAATTGATGTGCAATTGTGGAAACAGGTCACACCGTAAAAATTCACCCATTCCCCGCCGTCAGGCATCACGTCAACCAGCGAGATAAACGACTCATCACGCAGTTTAGTAGCGTAGTCAACCAGACGGGAAAAGCGGCTGCTGTGCGGCATTTCTGGCTTTGTTCCGGAAGCTCTAACGGCTTCCATTAAATCATCATCGCGCGGCTCATCACGAACAGAAACGTACGAAACCAGGTCCCCAAAGGAGGACTTGCCGTCTTGTCGTTTCGGTGGAATAACCGGGATCATGATGTTGTTCTTCTCTCCGTGCTAACCGTTGTTCATGAGTTTATTTCTGAGCGTGGTCGACAGTTCTGTTATTGCGACAAGGACCGTGGAGTATTCCTTATCACCCACTCGTTTCCCTTCAACAAAGAGATGCTTTTGCAGTCTCCCCAGCCTTAAAAGCTCGGTCATAAAGCTGTCGTCGATGAGTGAAATCATCTTTCTGTTCATCGCTGCGTTACGGATATAAGCCGATACGCTTTGCCCCACTGCTTCCGCTTTCTGTTCAATCTCTTCGATTTCATCCGGCGTGAATCTCAGGGTCTTGATTACGGTTTTCTGCCGTTTATCACTTCCCCTTCGGGATGCTTTGTCGCTCATGTGTGCTCCTTACTCGGGTGTCGGGGCGGAGCCCTGACCAGGTGGCATTTGTGATATCGTGCGTGCGCGGTATTACAAATGCACATCCTGTCCCGTCTTTCGAGTCATTATACGCTTCGCTGGCTGTTTCGCCTAGTGGCGATTTGACGGCATAGGCAGTGCGGAGCACTGCCACTTTTGAGTGGTCAATGTTATGATTTGGATGACAATATTCTGAAAGGGGTAAGAAGATGAGTAAGAAGGCGTTTTATTCAGATGAAGATATCGAGCTAGCAAAGGTTACTCTGGCTGGTTTACCGGATCTGACACCTCAGCGCAAATCACAAAAGGAATTTCTGGATGCAATCCGTGATGACCTGTTAGCACTGGTAAAAACCAAAGGTTACACGGTCTCAGACATTAAAGAGACACTAAAAACCACGGGGTATGAAATCAGTGAGAGAGCACTTCGTGAAATCGTTCGTGATGCTGATAAAAACAAACCAGCCCGTAAAAATCGCAGGTCGACGGCAGAAAATTCGTCATCACCAACGAAATAATTCCTGCATCCTGAAGATGTGATGTACTGAAATTTTTCTTACCAGGATGAAATATTTTTTCAGCCTGGTAAGAAGGGAGATGATATAGAAATTACCATTCAAAGGTCGGAACGTCTGCCAGCATTTCTCCCCATGAAGTAAAATGAACCATGCTGATGTCAGCCTTTATCATGGCAGTGTAAATCACTATTCTCGCCGCTTTTGAAATACCATGATGTTTCAGAATGAGAAGCGGATAACTGACGGCATCAACACGAATGATGTAACCCAGATCGGATTCATGGATCCATTCGCTTTCATACTCGGCGTGACATAGTTCGCTCAGAATCTCGCTATCCCTCCGCGTAATATGGCTCAGACTACATTCCAGAACAGAACGCAAAACTTTGTGATTAAGTTCAGTACGCTGTCCCCATCCGAGCGATGCAGTAACATCCTCCCATGTCCATTTAGGGTTATCAGGAACCTGAGCAGTAAGCTGTTTAAATGGCAAGCTAAGTGCCGTCGACAGGTTCAACCCTGATGCAATAATACGCGGATAAAGTTCACTGGCTGTACATGAGGAAATCAGTTCTCCATTCACAAAGAGAGCTTCATCACCGTTATCAAGACGGATACAGGTGACGCCATGAGGCGCACGGGATATGTAGTGTGGCATGTTCCATTCCTTCCAAAAATGTGCCGGATAATACTCCGGCACTGTGTTATTAAATTACCGCCCCGTTGCAGGGCGGTGGTTATCAGGCGTACGCGCGGGAAAGCTCAAGCGTACTCAGGACGTGATCCCATTCAGCCCCGTTAAGTGCTGGAATATGGATCGGTTTATGAATACGCCCGCAACGGACAAGTGATGTCCCCAGTTGTTTCAGATGTGGCGCGATAGCGTCTGGTTTCAACGTTTCGCGGATTTTCCGTGGATGACGGGTTTTAACCCGCTCCTTTACAAAGTATTCGCGACATGCGACGATGAACTGGTCTTTCATAGTGCCTCCTCAGAGTCATTGTGATAACGAGCTGTTACAGCAGCCCGTGTAAACAGGCAGGGCACCCGCCCTGCTTTTTTATTGCCAGTCTTCCGGCAATATCCTGCGCGTCTTACGACGCAAATCTTGCAGGCCATCCGGCCTTTTCTGCCGTCGTCCTTTTCCGTTTTCTTGCAATGAGGGAAATGCCTTCATTACGCTAATGCCCTGACAGGGTGACGATGGAAAGCAGGGGTGAAGGACAGATTATTTGGAGCCTGCGAGAAAAAATCTGGACGGAAAGCGTCAGCGTCCCTTGCTGAACAGAGGCGCTCTGTCAGAGTGCATAAGTAATGAAAGGCTTTCACGGCAGAAACGGACAGGAAGGCAGAAGGCGCCGGTTAATCCGGCGTTCCCTTGCGGCCGCCGTGGCGGTCAGTGGGAGCGGCGCTGCCGGAACGGCAGCTGCAAGCGGGATGGGTTCAGGTATCGCTTGCTATCCGTCAGGACGGAGACGCGTGCGGCTCCGCGTAGCGCGGTGGGCGTACGGCCACCACGCGAAGTGCAGGCGACGACCCGGCAGCGACGGGGAGCCGAAGGTACCCAGATGTCAGTCCTGACAACATGCTTTTCGTCGTCATTTAGCATCACATTAATCCACAAAAAAAAATCAATAAAAGTGCAGAATCTGCACTTTATTCATATATACTTTCCCACAAAAAAAACACTAAAATAAGTGCAGAATCTGCACTTATTTAGGTATCAGAAAATGACGGGTTACGAACTTCGTTTATGGCGAAAAGGTATGAACTGGAGCAGTGACAGGGCGGCCGAAGAGCTTGGAGTCAGCCTGCGAACATGGAAAGTTTACGAGAAGTCGGAAAAGGTATCGCGGGTAGTAGAGCTGGCAACCGTAACACTTTCTATCGCTGCTGCTGTTCCTTCCTTCGGACACCGGAAAAACACCAAAGAAAAGATAATTACCATGATCCAGACTCTAACCGGAGCAGCTGGACTCATCGGGAGGCGCTGAGCACCTCCCCTGCCCGTATCAGGCGGCTTTCGATAAATCGCACATAAAGTCCATCATGGCTTTAAGTCTGCGCTGAGTGTTCAGCTTCGCTTCAAAGTCGTTGAGATAGTAAACAGGCGTATACCGTACACGATTGAACTGCATCGTGAGCGTGTTCCCTGTCACCACCTCCGCCGCAATCCCCAAAAGAGACAACTGGATAAATGCCATATCGGCAGCAACCGGATCAATATCGATGCAACTGGCGAACAGGTGCGCGGACGGATTGATATCAGCCTCAAGTAGACATTCAGCATAGGCAATAATCATTCCTGCCGAACCGCAGGCCGGATCGCTTATCGTCGCGATACCCTCCCGCGTGACCGTCTCTTTGATGCCGGAAACCAGCATTCTGGCCATCATTGACTGGACAGAATAGGGGGTAAAATATTGCCCCATACCTCCCGACCCCAGCTCAAGCTCCATAAAAATTGAGCCGATGAAGTCATGGAATTTAGCCTCCAGCGCGCAAACCATCAGACGGAACAACTCATGAAAATTGCGGATATCGTCCGCATCGTATCGCGCGCAGATCTTCCGGCAGTTTTCCGCGCTCTCTGGCGTTCTCACCCGCGCAATATCCAGTTCGCTCGCGGCAAGTCTGACAAAATCGCTGAATACATCCCAGCGGTGAAGGTGGCGGGCAGTCTGGTTAAACAGACTGATAAACTGCTTACGCGCAGTGTCGATGCTGATAAGACGCGGGGGGACTTGCTCTGACTGGACAGCCGGAGCCGTCTGCACGACAGGGCGGGCGGCTCCGCGCCTTTTTGTCTCATTGAAGAAATCGGCAAAGCTAATCTGGGTCATGTTTTTTTCTCCTGTCGCCCCGTCAGGGGCGGCGTTGTTGTCAGTTACAGGCGCGGCTCAGTTCAAGCGTGCGCAGCACATGACCCCACTCGCTCCCGCGCATGGCGGGAATACGTACGGATCGCCCCTTTTTCCGGCAGTGCGCAATATGACGCCCCAGTGCCCGCATTTCCGGACTGAGGGCATTGCAGGCGATTTCACCGCGTTTGATACGCACCTGCTTTTTCACGGGCGCGTTTTGAGCCTCCTGCATCTGGACATAGAGGGCGGTTGGTGTAACAATCGAAACTTCACTGAATTGCATGGGTTTGTTCCTTTTAGTGAAAGCCGGATTTTTTCGTTGGAATCGCTCAAATCCGGCGTGGATGGAGCAGGTGTAAGCCTGCTTTTTTCATTTCTGGCTCTGGCTCTCAGGGCTGAATGCTGCTTTCACCTTCGCCACGATATCGGCGTGATTCAGGTTGCTGTAATCACGTACGCGGAAATAACGCTTTCCAATACGGACAAAAATGTCCGTCACGTTCATACAGATCATCTCTGCCAGCATGAAGGTTTCAGTGTCCTGCGCGGTGTCACAACGCCAGTTGATCATCGGTGGGTGCATTCCTGCCGCATCGTGGAATTTGTTCACATCGATTTCCACGGGGGCGATCAGTGCGGACTTTTCACGGCTCAGCCAGTAGGCCATTTCCGATTCGGCGCTGGCGCTGGAATCAAGAGAAGCGAAAGAATCAGTCGTGTGTAAATGCATGGTTTATCTCCTTTTATCAGTACATGCCGGATATCCGGCGTGGGGTTACAGCTGTACGTATTGCAGGTTGCGTTTCAGTTCAAAAAGAAAATCAGGTTGAAACGACCAGGCGCGCCAGTTAAGCGTTCCGTTGGTGCGGATCTCCACCTGCACATCGCCGTATCGGGACACATCGGACACGGTGACAGTGACGCCCTCTTTCAGCGCAGTGGCCTGAGCCACCCACTCCTTCGCGACAGAAACAGGGTTTTGTTCTTCCTCCATCTTCCTGGAAGATTCTTGAGCGGCGGTTTTGACGTTGACGTTTCGTGTGTGCATCCTGGTTTTCTCCTGTGGTGATGGTTGCCCATCTCCCTGGTGAGTTCTCTCGCGGCAAAGGGCAAAGGAGCGACGGCGGGGCGGCAGGAAAAGGGCGCAGACAAAAGTTTTTGCAGTCCCTTGCAAAAAGTTTTGGCGGCGTTCATTTAACCCTTTGGATGACGTCCTGACGGTGCTACGACCAGCCCTCCGCGTGAGGACACACGGGGGATGGACTCACGCGGGTGAACAGGAGTGCACACACCCGACACGTCGGAACGGCGTGTCGCCATTAGAGCGACGGCTTCGCCGGCGCGGTGAAGGCGTTCCGGACGGTACGGCCGGAGAAGCCGCAGTTGTTGACCTTTGCCATCAGACCCTAGCGATAGCCCGAAACCGCTTGCGGGTTCGGCGGAGACTGGCTGGTGCGTAAGCAGCTGCCTGGCGGAGTGGGGCTCGACGACTGGACCGCCACGCGGGCCAGGAGCCGAAGGTGGCCATTGCCCTGCCCGTCTTTCTGGCTCTGCCCATCACGGAACTGCAGCGAAGAGAACTAACCAGCAGGATATCGATCAAAACAGACAGGATGAGGCACTCGGAAAAGTCCTTTCTGAAGCACAGCTTCAGCAGACTAATCGCAACAGCGTGAATTAACAGCAGCCAGGAATTGATTGATTGAGCGAGGACAAACCAGAGGGAGCAGAGGGGCAGCGCCGGAGGCGCGCCCCGCTTCCCCCGAACCCCGCAGGGGTACGGTCCGTCCCGGAAGTTCAGGCGTGCGGTCGCGTCGGGATGGAAAAAGGGGCTACCGGCGAACCGGCAACCCCTTCATAAAGGCGCTTCAGGCATGTCAAACCAACTCAGCCCTGAAAAGGCGGGGTTTCCCCCGCCTCCAGGTTGCTACTTACCGTTGGATTCGTAAGCCAGAATTGCAGCGACCTCCCGTTGTCCGTCCCTCAGGCGAATTTCGCAAAGCGATTTTCGCGTCAGGTAAGTGAATATCAGCAGTGTGAGACACACTATGAGTACGCACCAGATAACGGTACTTCGCGGCAGTTTCATGGTTTACTCCTCCTTGCATTAAGCACGGTAAGAGGCCATACTGTTGTTGATCAGACATACAGGGGGCCTCGTGGGTTAATGAAAATTAACTACGGGGCTTTCTGCTTTCTGCCACACAACACGGCAACAAACCACCTTCACGTCATGAGGCAAAAAGCCTCAAGCGCCATCGCCATTATATCCCGACGAGCCGATTCTGCCCAGGAATAACAGTCTGATTACTGGATAAATCCTGACCTTTACCTGATTTACTCAGGATCACTTCTGCCTGTGGACCAGTTATGTATCTGTTCGTCGAGCGCTTCAAGATGCTGATCAATGCTTTCTGCGAGTCGCTCACTTTCAGTCTCCAGCCAGCCGCTTAATCCGTCCCACTCATAGCACATCTCTTTCAGCTTTTCCGACATAGTCCGAAGTTTATTGCGCTGGCTGCGGGCAACCTTCAGCTCCGTTTTCCACGGATTGTTTCTCACGGCCATATAGACCTCAGCGTGATTTTGTTCGGTACCATCCAGCGCTCCAGCTCTTTCTCCGCCGGTGTTGAGGATCCCGCCACATCATGTACATCGAGAACAATGTCTTGCGCACGGTCGTAGTAAGCCTTCACCAGATGAGACAACGAGGGGCTGCGTTCCGTCCACGCCCACAACATTCGCTGGATGTCATAGTCCCGTATATCCTGCTGGGACCAGAACTCATACCATGCACGCAGTGTCTCCGGTGTCTGAAATGCCAGGTCGATTTCAGCCTGCCCCACGCGGTTCTGGTACTTCTCTTCCTTTTCACGGTGTCGCCGTGATTCCTGACGGGAATAAAGATTATCCTCGCGCACTTCCCGCTGCGTGTGGCGCTCTCTGATGCTGAACGCCTGCTCCGGAAACAGGTTCTGCACCATGTTGGTACCGAGCGGAGGGTAACACAGGCGACCGCGGCTACTGATCAGTATGTCAAACGCCTCTTCATATCGGGCCAGAGAAATTTTATCGCCCTTCAGCCAGTACGCCCCGCGCACCTGGTTGATCGCCTTTCCACTAATTTTACTGCTACCAGTCAGGAACCGGAAAAATGCTCTGGAATAGGGATACGGCTGCGGGTGTCGGCTTCCGTACCGCCCGCCCCCCTCTTCTACGGCAATAATGGCTCGTAACGCTGCCTCACGCTCCGGCAGTTGCGTGACAAGAGAAAGGTGACGAGGGATCATCAGGCCACCTCCATGCGCAGCGTTGAGAGAATATCGAATATTGAGTATCCATCACTGTCCAGCCTGCTGGTCAGGCTCAGCACATGGTTTATCACAGCAGCGTCAGATTGTGGGCATGAGCGGATACAGGATACTTCCTGCCCTTTTCTCCAGACCAACAGCATGATCCAGTCCTGACTAAACTCACCAGGACTACACAGAACCACTTCAAATCGGCCATGAGTGGGCGAAAAACGGATCTGCACGGGAAATAAGCCCCCGAACTCGCTACGATACTCCCCGTTAACATCCCAGTTTTCAGGCGCACTCAGTGCCCCCATAACAGCGTGTGTCATCTCACGGCGGTAGGAGTAACCAGCGGCGCGGCAGGTTTCGAAATCTTCACCGATCATGGAGGAAAGCTTAAAGTTTGGCATATTCATCAGATATCTCCTTATTGCCGCCCCGTAGGGCGGCTATCCTTATCAGGCGGCAATTGCCGCGTTGTCAGTGTCGGTATCGGTGCTGTCTTTTGCATCAGGCTGCGGTGACTGTAACCATGCAGGAACCCAACGGTTCTGCTTCATAAAGAACTCCGCATGCACTGCCGCGTCGCCTTTCTTCATTTTTTCTGCGTCAGCAGCGGCACCAGTCAGACCTGCATCTTTAAGTGAAGTGACTATCTGTGAATGTTTCAGGCTACCGAAGTAGTTCTCTTTTGTAGGCTGCCACCAGTCGCGAAGGTGAAAACCTATCGCGGCCTCAACCGTATCGAGAGGGCTACGTGATGTGTGTCCATTATCACGCGTCTGTACACCATCTACGGAACAAGCCGCACAGAAGGCCAGCAATGACATCAGTACCTCTCCGTTCAGGGCGAAGAAGGTCGTGAAGTCCTTCTCCCATCCTGCTGGCAGCAGGGTTTTCAGGCGCTCTTTTTCGGTCATCAGGGCTTCAAACGCTGCGCCTTCTTTACCGGATGGGGCGTTCTCAGTGAGGCTGCTGTGAGAAACGGTCAGGTTGATACGGAACGGATGCGGCGTGGTCACACATCCAGCAAAAACGCAGGTACACATACGCCAGACCATAAGCGCCACAGCCTTTTCAGGTTGCTGCATTAGCGCGGCCTGTACCGCCAGAGTGCGCTCGGATGACATTTTGGTGAGCAGCGGGATGCTGATCCCTTCTGCTGCATCAGGTCGATGCATATGAGTCACGGCAGGAGACTGCGCGGAATCCTCTCCGTTACTGTCATGGTCAGGTAAATCAGACATGCGGCATATACCACGCTGAATACGAAGCGCACCGTGCATGTAGCTCACCACCACGCCTGATTTTGCTTTCAGATCTTCTGTCCACCCACGAAGCTCAGCGGCATGTTCAATGAGGGATATTTCGCTGCTAATGGCCTCGGCTTCATCACTGTCAGGATCCAGAGCGTTAAATTTGTCGGACAGTTCATCGATACGGCGGCTGTCATCTTCGCTGTAGATTGCATCTGGCTCCGGTAGAATGCGGTAGTCCTTTCCGTCAGGTCCGTAAAGGTTAATTGCAGCCAGACGTCCGGTACCCCACATCCAGCCCTCTTTTTGATGGATTTCCTGAGCGATCAATTCAAGTTTTTCCAGTACCAGACGTTCAACAAGCAGACTGTCTACTGTTCCGTCCCCTTCCTGCTCACTGAACAGATCTTCACGGACAATTCCGCCTGCGGCTTCATAAACTTCCCGCCCGATAAATGCGAAACGTGGATGCGAGACAGAAATTTCACTTTCCGTAATACGATTTTTAAGTGCGTTTACGGTAGTGCGTCCCCATTCCTCCTTTACGCTTTCGTAAACAGCAACCTGACGCTCAGGATCGCTTTCAAGACACAACACCTGACACTGTTCAACATCAAGCTGACCTTCTGCCAGAAGTGCAAGCAGTGACGGGGCAAGACTGGCAAGTTTGAGCATGCGCTGGACGTGGCGGGAACCGTACCCAAGCACCTCACCAATCTGCGCGGGAGTTTTTCCCTGCGCCGCCAGTGTACCAAACGCTGTGATCTGCTCGGCAGGGTGCATGGTTTCAAGCTCGTTGTTCTCGGCGTAAGAAGCCTCAACAGCAAGCTCGTCGCTGACACGTTTAACCGGAACCTGATAATCTGGTTTGATACGCCCCATTTCAGACATGAGCGTCAGCGCAGTCAGACGCCGACCACCTGCTGCCACACCGTATTTTCCCTCGGGCAGGGCATGGACAACCAGATTGTGAAGCAGTCCGAGGCTTTCAATGGAGTTAGCCAGTCGCTTAACGCTCTCGGTGGTGTAGGGCATCGTGCGTACGTTCAGCGGTGATTTAATGAGATCGGTCAGCGGAACATACTCAATGACTGCCGCATCGAGGGCTGTTTTCAGCGCCTCGTTTCCGGCAGTTTTATTCTTACTGGTTTTTTTTGGTGCTTTTGATTTAACATCTGCAACTGTCATGATTTAGTACCTCTCAGTATTAATGATTGTCTTGCCCTGCGGAGTGACAGCTCCGACAGGGCCCCTTCTTACTGCTGTTTTCTGGCTCTGTAACTGGCAAGAGCGCGGTTAAGCAATGCCCCCACGTCGTTCTCAAAGTTCCACGCGCACTTCGTCAAAAACCCTTCTTCACCCCGCACAACAAGCTGAAAATAAGTACCCTGATCGTTCTCAATACTGACGTTGGTGTACTGCGCCACCAGAGCGGTCGCCTCTTCACGGGTAAACGGCCCCTGAGGCAGCACCACGGGTGCAGTGACAGTACTGCCATTCAATAGAGCCGCCAGTTCGTTTTCTTCGGCGGTGGGTTCGCGCAGCAGCACTGGCTGATTCAGAAATTCCTGTAATGTTTTTCCCACTGAATACTTCCTTTAAAAAAGTGGCTGGTTTTAAAACCCATCACCCGTTGAGTTACGGGAGCCGCGGTTTTGACGTTTCGCGGGAACCTGCTGAACTTTCCCGGGGGATAAAACATCACCCGTTTGAGAACCTTCGCCGCAGGTGCGTAAACGACACCGGCCGAGGCAGATGTCCGGGGCGGACGCAAAAAGTTTTTGCCTGCAAAAAGTTTTGGTGGCCGTGCGTCAGCATTCACCCTGGACAGCCACGAGGACTGTGGCGGTCTCAGCACCCGGAGGAGGGACTCAAAGGGGTGTAAAAGGACCGGATGGAATGGGCAGGGACACGCCGCAATGACGGGAAGCCGCGCGCGGCGAAACGACATTGCCCCCTACATCACGACGGGGTATTTACGGCGTGATGCAGGGAGCGCAGGAAACGGCGCGACTGAGCGGCGCAGCCGGAACGGCTGCTGCAAGCGATGGGGGTTGCGTCATGGGATGGACACCCGCTGCCCCGCAGGGGCCGGGCAGAGACAGCTTTGCTGGCTCTGTGCGAAGCATGACAGCCCGCCCGGACGCCCACTGCAACAAAGGCAATGAGTTTGATTTACAGCATATCTTACTGAAAAAATTACTTTTTATTTGCCTCGGCCATTTCGGAATATTGTGGATCGCTGGCTTTCGGCAACTGCTGGCTAAGCTGGCGGTAATGGCGCAACCTTTCCAGAAAATATTCGCGAAGCTCTTCGGGCACCTCTCGTGCCACAATTTCCGGCACCACTGGCTGATTTAGCCGCTCTTTAAATGCCACACCTGACGCGGCCAGGTCTACGGCGATCCTGTCCTGATCCTCTTTTGAACGTACCGAAAGATTAAATTCGCTCATGTTTTTCCTCTCTTTCACGCGCCTGCAACGAGATCGTTGCTGACTTTTTCTGCCGGGGCGGTTTGTAACTGCGCCGCAGGCGCGGTAACAACCGCCGGCAGGCAAAGCCTGCCAGGGTTTTTCGCGCGGGCTAACAGGCGGATGATACCGCCTGCCAGGTTATCAGTTACCTTTTCCACCCTGCAAAATGAAATGACCGCCGATATACACCGCACGCTGGCAGGTCATGTAATAGCATATTTCGTCGATCACCTGCTCCGTTCTTAATTCCCGTTGACCATTTTCACGTCGACGGGCGTTAATAATATTTTTGTACTGACGCAGGATGTCACGGGTCTGTGGATCAAGTTTCATTTTTATTCTCCTTTGTGGCGGGGCCCTGCCCCGCCTCTGACATCAACCGTTGAACACGTAGCCATCCAGAAATACCAGACCATCCAGGAACAAATCCCGCGCCCAGGCTCCCATATCGAAATAGCAACGCAGCGATTCCGGAATGTCATTGAGAAGGCCGCACTCTTCTGCCATAGTCCAGGCGTAGTCCTCTTCGCTCTCAGCTTCTCCGCAATAAGCATCCTCGAAGGCGTCATAATCACACTCTCCGGAGTATTCCACCCAGGCAATAAATGCAGCATCCATACCGTCTTCTACTGCGCGCTTGTAGGCTTCAATGAAATTCCAGTCAACGGAAGATTCGGATGCAAATGCTGACGGGATCCCTTCCCAGTCCTGGAACATGAGTTCCGGGTCGGATTCATTGGCGTGCAGCTCGTTGCAGGCTTCCAGAAACTCTGCTTTATCATCAAAGTCGGTGAGGTCAAACCATTTACCGTAGAGGCTACCGCAGTTGTATTTGTGGTATGTACCTACATAAATCGCCGGGGTGGTAGTGTTCATAAAACTCCTCCAGTGTCTGTGTCGTCTGAGTTCCGGCTTACGCCGTGCCGACACGACAGCCCGACTTCGAGCGGAAGATGCAGGGGCGACACCGGAGGCCGCAGCGCAGATAAACAGCGATGACGGTCTGGACGGTTCTCCCGCGAATATTGAGCGGGAGAACGACGGGAAGAACGGCATCAGGCGTAAAAATCTGCGACCGGGCGAGGATGGCGGCGGAGCGAACCCTTGCATCTGAAGCGATCGGGCTAAAGTGAAGGCACGGCGTTAGCCGCAGACCGCACGGACGTTTTCACCTGCGTCCCCGTAACATCGTGGAGGGGGCGCCGGTAAAGCGGAGCGTGCGACATCCTTTTCGCAATAAGGCGGGGCGCATTGCCCCGCCCAAAATCAGGCGGCAATCCGGATGCCGGAGAAGGATTTCATCATCGCGTCAATCTCGGTTCGTGCGCTGCTGACCACATCCCGCAGCCAGTGTCTGTCAAACCAGTCGCGGGATGGGCTGTCAGGGTGACGAAGGGCATAAGGCACGTGGGTCTGCCCGACTGTACGGCCATTGCATTCCAGACGGATTTGCAGACGGCGAAAGGTTTCCTTCCCGTCGAGTACCGCTTTAAGACGCGCGTCGAGCGTCTCATTATCCCACTGCGCATCATCCTGCACCTGCTCCACTTCCGTTACTGTCAGGAGGAAATTACGGGTTCGGCGGGTAAATACCAGCGGTTCAGCGGCGGGGCGCAAGGCTTCCATCAGGCGGTATCCGGCGGATGCCACGCAGCTACAGACGTGGTTAATCTCGTCACGCAGGGCTTTCAGCAGACAGAGGATATGTTTCGTGGACATAGCCTCAGGGCAATTATCATATTCAAGCGAAATGGTTCCGGCATGAGCCTTACGATGCCCCAGCGAATTACGATAAAGGCGGACAATCAGTTCACTTCCTGCCAGTAATGACAGCAGCACCTTCATTGCCTGATCGGACATCAAACCACGCAGTGCAATCTCAGGTAACAGACGCTGCAACTGTAAAGCATCGAGCTGGCCATAGAACGCAACGCCTTCTCCTCTGGAGTAATTCAGGCTTGTATCGATATCCATGTTGGCTGGCCAGCCGCGGGCTACGAGCGTGTTTCGGGTATGACGGTGCATAAAGCGGTAAGCAATGGTCATGATATTCTCCTCTTCTGAATGCGGCGACGTCTTCGCCGTGCCGACACGACAGCCCGACATCGAGCGGAAAATGCAGGGGCGACACCGGAGGCCGCAGCGCAGATAAACAGCGATGACGGTCTGGACGGTTCTCCCGCGAATATTGAGCGGGAGAACGACGGGAAGAACGGCATGAAGCATTAAATCACTGCGACCGGGCGAGGATGGCGGCGGAGCGAACCCTTGCATTTGCAGCGTTCGGGCTAAAGTGAAGGCACGGCGCTCACATCCGCCGCGCCAGCGCGGCATAAAAAGCGGAGTTAACGACATCCTCTTTCGCTGTGAATTGTCACCGGTTGCCGGGGACGCTCCCCCGGCCGTTCTCAGGCTACCAGCGCGTCTTTCAGTGCGTAGACGTCATTCCTTGCTTCCTTTACGGAATCGGGTTCAGGCCGCCCGGCCTCCCAGGCCATTCCGGCGCGATGCTCCAGCTCACACTCATAGTCGCGCAGGACGCGTGCAAGTAAAGCTGCGGGTACACTCACCTGACGGTTTGCCGCTTCCCGCTGATGGGTCAGGAGATCGCTGACAGTCAGATTATTTACCCCCTCCTGGCGGTATTGCGTCATTTTCATTTCACCAAGCGCCTTCATCACCGCCCGGATTTCAGCCTCGTCCGGTTCTGGCTGGGTTTCACGGCAGGCCACGCTAATCCCCTCTTCCGTCCAGACCAGCAGGACCAGGGGTTCGTCAGACGTGAACATGGTTTCAAGCTGTACACAAAGTTCTTTGCGGGTTCCGTACATTTTTTTATCTCTTTCGTAAGTGGTTACAGGCCGGGCATCAGCCCGGCAGGGTCAGTCAGCCCTGAAAGGTTTCGTCCAGCACCAGGGCTTCGCGGTAGGCTTCCAGAAGCAGGGTGTTGATCCGGCGCAGGGTCTGGGCGGCCATACGTTCAGCCAGCGTTGCCGCGTCGTGCCGGTGCTGAGATTCGAGGCGGTTCAGCAGCATCCGCACGTCACACATGGCATTGCTGAGCTCGGCCACGTCCGCGCGCAGGGATTCAAGGCCCGGGTAGTTCATGCCGCCTCCGGATAATCAGGGTAAAACGTACCGTCATTGGCCGCCGGCATCCTTCTCGCCCGTTCAACCTGTGCCAGACGGCGAACGCCGGCGGCGTGGTACTGCTCAAGCATCTCGATCCCGATATAGCGGCGGCTGGCTTCGGCGGCGGCCACGCAGGTGGAGCCGCTACCGGCGAACGGGTCAAGGACAATGGCCCCCGGACGCGTGAGCGATTCAATCAGTGGCCGCAGGCTCTGCACCGGCTTCTCCGTCGGATGGTGTCTGTTGCCCGTGTATTTCCAGGGGATCACGTCCGGGATGGGGCGGTCCGGGGTTTGCGGTCGCCCCTTCGCGAGCAGGTAAGCGTTCTCATGGGTGTAGCCCACGAACGTTGATTTGGAGGCATAACTCTTCGCAAAAACGATATGGCCAACAACGCGGAACCCGGCCGATTTCCACGCATTGAGAAACAGATCTGCGCGGTTCCATGCGTAAAAGCTCACCATCAGACTGTCGTTTTTGAGTACGCGGTACATTTCGTGGCACGCTGGCTGAAGCCATTCCGACGAATTGTCCCCGGCCAGAGTGCGACCGGTACGGTCCTTAAAGCCAACCAGATACGGGGGATCGGTAAGAATAAAATCAACGGCACGTGCCGGAAAACGGGACATCACCTGCACGCAGTCACCCAGGATATAACGGGACATAGACACACTCCTCTCTGATATGCGGCACCCTGTTGCGCCGTGCCGCCACAAAAACCCGGCTCTGAGCGGAGGGCGCAGGGGCGACGCCGCAAGCCGCAGCGCAAGCCTTTCACGGGCTGAATGCACCGTGAAAGGTGCGAACGGGTGAGGACGGAGACAACGTGAACCCTTGCGACCGCAGCGGCCGGGTTAGCGTGAAGGCACGGCGTTGAACACGCCGCCGGCTGGCGGCAGAAAGGCGGAGGGCACCGACATCCTTTGGTACTGATTCTGGTAGCTGAAGTAGCCTCCCGTGTATGACAGAATGACCATAAGTGCGTGTCAGTACACCACTTTGTAGGATCATAAGCCTGGTATGTTTTGGGACGCCTCCGGTCGGTGGCGTCCTTTTTTCCGTTAGCCCCCCTTTACGTGGTCGATAGCGAACTGCAATGTGTCCCAGTTAAAACCGATGCAGGCATCATGGCTGTGGTAACAGACACGCATGGCTTCAGCAATCTCCCCCTCTGTCAGGCTGTCATTGAGGGACATAAAGTCATCAGCCAGCCAGAACGTTCCCATACACAGCGCATCCTGCGGATACTGCTGTAGCCGTGCGATGTGATCTGCCACGGTTACTCCCTCGCGGCAGGCAGATAGCGACGGCAGCACACGATCGGCAATGTCATTCCAGTTCCACTCTTCGTCCTCCGGAACTGCCTCTTGAATAGTGCCGGTTTCCACACCCGGCATCAGGGAAAGCTGCTCCAGCACCTCCCCCAGGTAAAGTCGTTCTCCGCAGGCATCCTCACTCCACAGATAATGGTTGTTGATATACACGGCAAACTCGCCGTTGTTGAGTTCAATACAGGTCAGTCTGAACATGGCTGTGTCCTAAGCATCCGGCACCCAGTTGCACCGTGCCGACACGACAGCCCGACTTCGAGCGGAAGATGCAGGGGCGACACCGGAGGCCGCAGCGCAGATAAACAGCGATGACGTTCTGGACGGTTCTCCCGCGAATATTGAGCGGGAGAACGACGGGAAGAATGGCATCAGGCGTAAAAATCTGCGACCGGGCGAGGATGGCGGCGGAGCGAACCCTTGCATCTGAAGCGATCGGGCTAAAGTAAAGGCACGGCGGGGAACTTCTTTAGGCAACATAGAGTTAAAAAATGGGCAAAGCAAAAACTTGAAAGTACACTCAATAAAGTAATAATACTGTATATAAATACAGTTCGGAGGTGCCTATGTTTGAATTATTGCGTGTCGATTGCGAGCCGGAAATTATCCCAATCCCTCTTTATAGCGAGGGATGCCCGGCGGGGTTCCCGTCCCCGGCGCAGGACTATGTCGAAGCCGAACTTGACCTCAACGATTACTGTATATCCCGACCCAGTTCGACATATTTTGTGCGAGCTATTGGTAATTCCATGACTGATATTGGGCTACATTCTGGCGATCTGATGATTGTTGATAAAGCCGAAAATGCACACCACGGCGATATCGTTATAGCTGAGATTGAAGGTGAATTTACTGTTAAGAGATTATTGTTGAAACCGAGACCAGGGTTACAGGCAATGAATCCAGCCTACCCTACTCTATGGCCAGAACCTGAGCAGCTACAAATTTTCGGTGTCGTAACTGCCTTTGTACATAAAACCCGGGGACATGACTGATGTTCGCCCTGGCAGATGTGAACAGCTTCTATGCGAGTTGTGAGAAGGTCTTTCGTCCTGACTTACGTGATAAACCGGTGGTCGTTCTTAGCAATAATGATGGTTGTGTAATAGCCAGATCGAAGGAAGCGAAACAGCTTGGGATCAAAATGGGGATTCCCTGGTTCCAGCTGAAGACAATGCAGTTCCCGGAGAAAGTGCTTACGTTTTCCAGCAATTATGAGCTTTACGCGAGTCTGAGCAACCGGGTCATGGCACATCTGGAAGAACTGGCGCCCCGCGTAGAGCAGTACAGCATCGACGAGATGTTCCTGGACATTCGCGGCATCGATGGCTGTACCGACTTTGAAGATTTCGGCCGGCAGCTGCGCGAGCACGTCCTAAGAGGAACCGGACTGACAATTGGCGTTGGGATGGGGCCAACAAAAACTTTAGCAAAATCAGCGCAATGGGCTTCAAAAGAGTGGCCGCAATTTGGGGGCGTGCTGGCCCTGACTACTGACAATCTTCGTAGGACGGAGAAACTGCTCTCACTGCAGCCAGTAGAGGAAATCTGGGGGGTTGGTCGCCGCATAGGCAAAAAGCTGAATACATACGGCGTGACGACTGCGCTACAGCTGGCGCGCATGAATCCTGCCTTTGTACGCAAAAACTTTACCGTAGTGCTGGAGCGAACCGTACGCGAGCTGAACGGTGAGGCCTGTATATCTCTTGAAGATGTACCGCCCGCGAAGCAGCAGATTGTCTGCAGCCGATCATTCGGGGAGCGCATCACCACTTACGAAGCGTTGCGGCAGGCTATCTGCCAGTATGCCGAACGCGCGGCTGAAAAACTGCGGGGAGAGCATCAGTTCTGCCGGCACATATCGGTCTTTATCAAAACCTCCCCTTTCGCAGTCAACGAAGCGTATTACAGCAACGTGGCCAGTGAAAAACTTCTTGTGCCTACCCGTGACACCCGGGACATCATTAACGCCTCAGTAAAGGCCCTGGATCGTATCTGGATCGACGGGCATAGATATGCAAAGGCTGGCGTAATGCTGAATGACTTCACCCCTACGGGAGTAGCACAGTTAAATCTTTTCGATGACGTTAAGCCGCAGGAACGAAGCGAGGAGCTTATGAAAGCCCTGGATGGCATAAACCATTCAGGGCTCGGGAGGGTATGGTTTGCTGGCCGCGGAATTGCACCAGAATGGCAAATGAAAAGAGAGATGCTTTCTCCGGCATACACGACCAGGTGGTCCGATATCCCCAAAGCCTCAATTTGAGTATCAGAAGAGGCCTTTCATTTTGACCCGGGCCTCTTCCAGTCGACGCTGCTCATCATCTTCAGCAATTTCAGGCTTGATTGCAGAATCAAAATTTCCTGCGCCCAGTTCTGCAAGCACATCACGGATATTGGCCTGGGATGGCTTCCATCCCGTTGTCTGACTGATTAAACCTACCAGGCTATCCGCCGTGAAACTCTTATCCAACAACAGCGCAAGTAAGCCAGGAAGCCGCGGGTCGAGGTGGTGAAGTGCTAAGCCGGAAATAAGCGCTCTCCTATATAAATCTCCTCTATCGTTCCGTGGGACAGAATCAATAATGTCTAAAGACACATTGTCCGCCACCTGGTCCGGATGAAGATAAACAGTAAACTTCTTCCGTTCCTCGCTCACAGTCCTATTCCCCTTTAAATGCAGCGATGGCTTCTACGAGTGATGTTTGCGGTGAATCCATCATGACAACCTTCGAGCCCAGATGTTGCCATGCTGCTTTAACAGCATCCTCGATCAGTGGCGCACCGCCACCAACAATATAAACGCGGTTAACGTCCCTAAACCCAGCCAAGTCATCGACAACCTGGGCACCCAGTGTAGCGATCGCGCTATCGATGGTATCCAACACCAGTGCCGTCTTGCTTTCGTCGTTGATAACCTGCCGGACGAAGTCAGCGTTTGTACGCTGTTTGATAAGTTCATCGGCGACCATAGCACTCGTGTTGCTGGAAGCCATTTTTAACGCCGTGAGTGCAGCGTTCGTTACCAGCGATACGCCGATATCAGAATTTCCGTGTATCGCGCTGACAGAGTCGAACTGGCCAACGATAACGCCAACGTCGAGAGTTGTACCTCCGAGGTCAATCACCAGAGACTTTTCGAACTGCCCTACATTGTCTTTCACCAGACGTTCAAATACGGCAGGCAAGGATTCTGGCATGACTTCGACGTGCTCGATGGTAAACACCTCGCCTTTGTTCAACTTGACTGGACGCATCAGGTTGTCGATTTTCCTCTGAATATTCAGCTCATTCTTCTGACAATCCCTTGTGTAGAACTCACTGATAGGCAAAGTAACAGTCAGTGAGACAGGCTGAGGTTTCAGCCCGCTGTTCAGAAGTGCATGGTGAACCGCCAGAACGTTTACATCGGTATATTGATACTCAATATGAGTAGTAAGAATGGATTCATTGCTGACTTCGTCATAGGTGTATTTTTTACCTTCAAGCTCATAGTTGAAGGTCTGACGTACGCCCATACCTTCCACCTTCCAACCCTGACGAAAAGAGTTAGATGACAATGACTTATAAAGTTTCTTATTGTGGAGCCATGCAAGTTTTACAGTTGTAGAACCATCATCACAATACACTTTCATCCTGAACCCCTTAATACTCAAATTGAGAAAAATGATTGAACTTAAGTGCCTAAGCACTCAGATTGAGTATTAAATCATAAGTATGAAATATTAAAACACAAGTAATATTTATGATTTATTAAAAAATAAATCATATCTCACACTTCATACTTCATATTTTTGATTACAGTTGTTGACTATAACTACGTATGTGACAAAATAAATCATACTTCACACATCATATTTATGAGGCAGAAATGATTACTGTCGTAGGTGGAAACAAAGGCGGTTCAGGTAAAACTACAACGGCATCAAACTTAGCAATAGCTCTAGCCCATGAGGGCCAAGACGTATGCCTGTTAAATGGAGACTTACAACGGACGGCCGCTAAGCACCATGCTGAGCGTGAAGCATCGGGGATAGAGCCAACTTTCACGCTCATCGAAAAATTCGATAATCTGACACAAACCCTTCGAGCATTAGACGAAAAGTATGATCATGTAATCGTGGATGTGGCAGGCAGAAACTCAAGAGAGTTCATTACTAGTGGAGTAGTCGCACATCAGATCATTGCACCATTACAATGCTCACAGCCCGACCTTGATACATTGACGGAACTTGCTCAGCAGATTGAAGCTATGCGTGATCTCAACCCTGAACTGAAGGTCTATTGCTTACAAAGCATGGCCACAACAAACCCAGTGCTAAGAGGAAATGAGCGGAAGGAGTTTCTGGAATACCTTGAAGAGTTTCCAACTATTGAAACGCTGCAAACAGTAATCTGTTTCCGCAAGGTCTATCGAGATTGCATGAGCAATGGAACGGGTGTCGTAGAAACGAATAATGAAGCGGCTAAAGCAGAAATTATGCAGCTAATGAAAGAGGTATTCGCATAATGGTTAAAAAGCCGAGCCAGCAAGCGACAAGCAGAACAGGTGTCACAGCAGAACAAGCTGAAGCCCTCGCGCAGCGCCTTGCCGATAAACCCTACGGAGCACCAGAAAAACCGGAACCTGAAAAACAGTGCCGCACGACAATCTCATTAGGGGAGTCTATGTTAGTGAAGGTCGAAGATATAGCACTGCGGAACAAGCGTAACGGGAAAGATCCTAAAAACGTCAGTGCAATAGTCAGAGAAGCCCTTGAACTTTACTTTCAGAAAACTGGCGAGTAAGAACGATATTACATCATAAGTATGATGTGTGAAGTATGACTTAGGCCGCATTAGCGGCCTTTCCAATATCATGCAGGTCCTCATAGCTTACAGAGAAGTTAAATGGTTCCTTTAAGTAATGACACAGCTTCAGTCTCCGGCATCTGGAACTGCACGCGGTGACGCGCCGCCACATCCAGCGCAAACACTTTCGTGTACACCTCCGTCGAGCTGATGCTCTTATGCCCCATTAAACTCTGAAGCACCTTGAGAGGAATACCGGCATACAGCATGTGCATGGCATAGCTGTGGCGGAATGTGTGCGGTGTCACCGGCACGGAGAACGTCACCCCGTCAGCCGCTGCTGCTTCAACCGCTTCGCTGAGCCAGGTGCGGACCGTCCGGTCGGTAATTTCCCAGATGCGCGCCTTCTCGGTTCTGCCGCTTCGCTTGTTACGTCGTTCAAGAGGTATTTTCAGCGTGGCCACCATCATTTCCAGCTGGCTGACATAGCTCGCATCGGAAAGCGGTACCAGCCGGTGAGCCTGACTGCCGGCGGGTGCCCGGCCTGCCGTTCTGGCGGCTTTTTCAGTCCTTTGTTTGAGTGTGGCCAGCTGCACGAAAGGGTAGGGTGGCACCAGGGAAAAATCACTCCGGGTCAGCGCCAGCGCCTCGTTAATACGGGCGCCGGTGTTCCAGAGGGTGGCCAGCAGCATCTTGCGGTGCAGATCAGGCACATAGTGGAGCAGGGCGCTCACTTCCGGCGCCAGCAGATATTTCGGCAGTTCGTCCTGAACGAGGGCCATCTGGCGCAGGGCCAGTGCGGCAGGGTAGTCGATGGCCACCGGCAGCTGCGCGGCCGAAAATGAGACACCCTGGCCGGGTATTGCCGGCATCATTGCTTGTTGTCCCTGCCGGACAGGTATTGCTCTGTAAGTCGTGCCAGTGCTTTCTGCGCGTAATCTTCGCCCGGGAGCAGACTGATTTCACCCCGGCGTTCCATCCCGGCGCCGATGGCGCTCAGCGTCGTCATCACCGGCAGCAGCCGGCGCAGCTGCTGGGCATGTCCGCACGCTGTACGGATACGATCGGCAAACGCATCCTCATCGCGGGAATATGTCCCGGGCGCAGGACGTTCCCTGCCGTCCTTTTCAGACTGCAATTGCTGACACAGTTTCAGCAGGGAAATAATGTCATTGGCGGCTTCGTTTGCGCATGGTCCGTTCATATATCTTGGTATCACCCTAATTTCCTTACAAATCATAGTCAGGAACCTCACGAGCTTGTCGTGCTCTGGACTTTCGTTGTTTTCGCCACTCAGCCCATAAGACGTTCTGTACTGACCAGGGGCTGTTATTATCAAGGTGTGATGAAGGCATGGCATTAAGTCGCCTCAGTCGCCTGGCCAGTATCATGGCACGCAGACCCAGACGTGAATACTGATAACGGCGTTCTTTAAAGGTCATCTGCCAGTCGGGAGGATTATCATAGTCACTGACAATACTGATATAACGGCTGGCTTCTGGGATCAGCACTGACAGTTCACGAATACGGTAAAGAATCCTGCTGGGTAGTACCCGCCAGTCACCGTCAATATCCTCTGTTGAGAATGGCTCAGCGCTAATACCAGTACGTGTGTACCCTTTATCATCTTCAAACCCTTCATCATTAACCACCTCCGCGCATCCCTGGGCAAATCGTTCGAGGCGAAATACCAGCTGAGTGGAAATAAAATAAAGCTCAGATTCTCGCTTTGTCGCTGCTGCTTCCTTCTCCCGCTGGGTTATCAGCCGCTGCCCGTACCACACACCACCGAATGCAGCACCTGCAGATGAAACCGCCGTAATGATCTGCGGCCACAGGCTGGCGCTGTCCTTCACCACCTTCACGCCTTCGGTCGCGATAAACCAGTCAGCCATATTTGCTCCCTTACTGAAAAATCCCGCCGGTCATACTGACGCAGCGTCTTCACGGAACGGCTCAAAGGCCAGCAGGGCGTCAGCCCTGGAGGCCAGCTCGGTACAGTCCCCGCGCTGCGGGTCGATCTCTTCATCTATGGCCTCGTTATACCGCATGCGCAGCCGCCATCCCGTCACGGGAGGTGCGTTCTGTATGGCCAGCACCATCCCTTCCGGCGACAGCAGTTCGCGGAGGGTGTAGCAGGCGCCGATCCGGGTCGAGTCCCGCAGCCACATCACGGGGTACTCGCTGACCAGCTGGTCATACACGCATTCCGGCGTATGGAAGTAATTCCCGTCCGCCCTGCATAAATCACACATAATCCTTCCTTAACTGAGAATTCCGCCTGCAAGCCTTGTGAAGCCATCACCAGAACAGTAAACCATTCGTTTTAAAAATCTTATCGATGAGGCAGGCTTTCCACGGCGGACAGCTGTGTTCATACTGCGGCAGATGGTAATCACCGGTGAGCACCCAGAAATCAGGCTGGCCTGATTGTTCTGCCACCATTCTGCCGTTTCGTTTGAGAATTTTTGGAGATCGCCATTCCTGACGCCGGCGGGCTGTCTCGACTGGGCAGTCCTCATTAAGGCCAGAGTAAAGCCACAGCTCTTGATGGCCATATACATCCTCAAGCTCCCGGACCACATCGTAAAATGATCTAAATGTTGGTTTCCCCATACCTCGCCTCAAAAATAGTATCTGGTTCAATAGTCACTCAGAGTAATGATGACGCGAAGGATAATCACCTGTGCAGTCACTCACCTGAATATTCCCCTGCTTATTTTTCCTGTCGTGAATATCACCAGAATAATAATAAGCAGCCATATAACCACTCCATTAAATTACCGGATGGCCGTTCCGGTCAGATCCGATTTTCTGGCTATCCGCAACTTACCGGAAGTGTAACACGGTCAGAGAATAAGCGAAGCGCTCTTTTCGGCCCCTTCTTATCGGGTACAGGTGAGGGGAGATAACACAATATATAGAAGAAAAAGCAGCTGACGGAGTGGCATATCTTGTATTTTCGTGCCGCTGCGCGCCGGGGCGTTTCCGTAAGATCCGGAACAACCTTTTTTCGGATCTCAGGAGTGGAAGAGAACGATTATTGCAGAATAAGCACAAAAAACAGTGAATTGTTGTTATGAGTAGATTATTGCTATAAGTATCGCAATTTGAATTAATTATTAACAACAAAGCAATTTAACAGCGACCCCATCCGGGGTCACCTTAATTTTGCTCAGCGATGTTCAAACCGGGCCACCAGTGGACCAGTGATTTCCATCTCCATTTCCCAGAGCGTTGTCATCACGCCTTCAAGTGGATTGTCACTACTGCTGTAGAAGGTGTTAAAAAGGGTTCCATCCGGGTACCTGAACAGCCTGAGTTCACCGAAGGATTCCGCGCTGACCATAACCGAAAATTCCTGTTCGGAATTGAGGACAAGGTAAATAAGACAGTTATTGATCCTGAAGGGCAGAGTGCGGCTACCTCTGGCTGAAACATCAACCTGTATGCTAAACGCGTCATGCCTTTCCGGCTGATAAACCAGTTCCCTCAGTTCTTCGCTAAAGCGGGAACCATAGCTCACCAGTATGTAATACTGCTGATCGGCGGACCGTTGCGCGACTTTCATTAACAGTGTTTCGAGGTTTTTGACCTTCATCGTTAATTTAGCCTGTGATTGCCACAGTAAATTATGCAGTCTGTGGTAAATATTTGTCCTAACATCTGATACAGACGGAAAATCTCCGTAGAAATTACTATTAAGTTCTCTGGCAACATAATCTTTGGGAACACTCACAGGAATGTATCTCACCAGCCAGTTGCGATCGCATTCTGAATTTTGAGAAAAAGTGAAGTAGTTAAGCAGAGTATCTTCAGACAATACCCCAGGAAGTTCTTTTGTCAGACGAGTGTCGGTATTCCTGAGACGTTCAAGATCTACTTCGGCAGCAACGATATCTGCCACTTTGCTGCGACTGAAGACCTCAATGTATTTATCCAGAACGTCATTAAAGAAAACCACGTTCGTTGCATAATCCGCGTCTGAAATGATATAGCCTTCATAAGGGACTGAAGGATCACGTTTCAGCCGTTCAAGAACAGAAATTATTCTCACTTTACTGAAATAGGAAAACAACCCTCCCGCAAGGGCGTCATTAGCACGCTGCGTAACCTGCTCAGCAGGTCTGGCGAGCTTTATAGCCAGCAAGGAAAATGCTCCGTAGAGGCTCCCTAAATCCTCATGTACTCCTGTATACGTACGCCCCGGAATGTAAGGCCTTTCATTATATGAGTTCATAACCTCAATGGTTTCTGATAGCCCGCTGTACCAGTTTGTATTCGCATGAAGATTACAGTGCTCAATTCTCAGTATCATATCAATGATATCGACAGAACGTCTGAACGCAGGTGTCAGCGTATCATGAGTGTCTCTTTCTTCATATAATTCAGACGTAATGATATGGTTAACAAGATCAGCTAAATCTATCTTTTCTTGGGGTTCAAAATGCGCAATGAGATAACCTGCCATTAACAGGCGTAAATCAGACAAGGCATTTGCAAACATAATGGATAAGGCCGCATCTTTTTTATATGGACGCCCCCTGAGTAACATTGCCCACTGCGAGTCTGTTTCATCCAGAGACAGATAATCCGGAGTCAGGAAGAAACTGTGCCAGTGGTACTCTTCCTCCCAGTGCCGTGGAAACCGGCTCTGGTTAAACCAGAGACAGAGAACGTCGTGAGCATATCGTACGGAAGAAGCATTATCTGCAACCACTGACGGAATAAGCAGCCTGGCGGTGTTATGCAGATGATACATCAGGCGCCCAGTAGAATCTTCGCTCCCTGGTTTGCCAATGATCGAGCTCATACTCCAGCCCTCCCACAGGCCAATAAAATGGCGTACAAGTTCTTGATGAGTTTGCTCCTGGCTGGCCGAGAGGGTGACACCCTGTCCTGCTTTCCACTCGTTTAACACATGCCATACTCTGAAAAGCGAGAGTAAAAATTGTCTGAAATCGGTAAAATGAGTGCTCTGTGTTTTTCTGTACACATGCAATGGAATGGCCATCGATTCACGGAAATATTCGCCTGAATATTCCGTTGATTTTACGGATTCACGAAAAAACTTTCTCAATTCATAATGGAATGAATCGCTGAAAGTATGGCTAAAACCTGATTCTTTTACTTCATCCAGATAATTTTTATCAACCCCGTAGTTATAACTTCTTTTGATAGAGGTATAGGTATCTGTTAATCGTTCAATCCCTGTTCTGAAGACGCTAATATTTTTATCGTTAAGCGCATCGTAAGCCTCACCAAAGAAATCAAAAGTAATATCATCCAGATCCCTTTTGTTCTTAGGGCGCCCTGTTACAATACAACGGCTAAATAACCACCGCCACAATCCTGAAACAGGCTTGACATTTCTCGATGACAATAAAGTTAGTTCACCAGAACGAACACCAAAGGAGGGCAAAATGATAATTTCCGCATCCTGCCCATCTACCGCCTCTAGCCTTCTTAGCAGAAATAAAAGTGGCCTTATATAAATATCTATAACAACATCACCTTTACTGATATTAGATTTGACATGAAGCATGTCGTCTTTCTCTGAGATTGAGTAAGGCAGTATTTTAATATTACCGAGGTAATCCTCACCTATATTTACCCCCGGATATCGGAGCCAAGCAAGAATATATGCTTTTTGAATATAGTCATCCACTATCTGAGACAAAAAAAACTTATTCATTAGTCGATCGCGCTTGCTCTCATCCAGGACATTCAGACTCGAGACGAAGAACCAGATAGACAGAGTAATATTGAAAAGCATCCACACAAAAGCTGTTACGGCGAAAGAAGTATTAAGATATCCGTCACCTATAGATAACGTCATACCGCCCAACACGATAAATGCAGCCAGTAAAAGACCACTCAGGCCCGCAAACATATATCCGGAATGAAGTTGATACGCGGACTGAATATGGATCCTTGCTGATTTCTTTTGAAACAAAACACTTATAAGCCCCACAACCAGCGGAAAAACAATACCGATTATAGTCAACTGGCTACCCAGTAAATTAGACATCCAGTCTGAAAGCTTGGTAATGCCCTTAAAATGCTGCACAGCGAAAGGTTGCAATACAGGGCGAAAATATTCGACCACGCCAACAGCCCCGAAGGCTGCGGACCATAGAATTAGCATAGCCCGGACGTAATGGGTGGAGCAGGAAACAAGTATTCTCTCCACCGGGTTCCAGCGTAGTTTTTTGTAATCCCGGTTCGACTTCAGGCTCCGTCGGAGTTCAGCTCTCACCTGCCATGAGAGACTTTTTAGAAGTTTTCCAAACATAGATATTCTGCGTGTTCCATAAGAAATTTTATGAATAATAAGCGGTAGTGACCTTTTTTTCTCTGGAAAATGTCACCCGATGCCCTTCGTGCAAAGTTCGTCTCCCTGTTATCCGATTTAGCCAGAAACCGGATCTGCGCGGCGGGAAACACGCAAAGGATATGATAATTGAATCACTCACATAAAATCATACTAAGTGTGATATTTATCATTATTCATGAAATCACTTCTGATATGATATTAACTTAATATCAAATGAATCATACGTGATATGATTTTATCGCAATCTGTTACTCATTATTCCAGGAGCGCAGCATGTCCAGTACCGGGCCGACACTGAATCTCACCTATGACGAATTGCTTGACGAAATCAAAAGCATCCTTCGCGTGCTCAGCCGGCACAGCAGTTCTTCCCGGGATGACTCTTCCACCACGGCTGCCTTTGACAGGGGGAGTTGCAGCGGCGCCATTGCGCTCTGGTATTCACTGGCATTATCAATGAGGGCGCCGGGGCGCGACTGTGAGGAGGATCGCAGACAGCTTCGGCTTCTGGCCGGACTGATCCTCGAAAACCAGGAGCCGCCTGCCGATGGCCGCTGAGAAACACCGCCGCCCATCGCCGCTACAGCGGCGGGTGCTGATTGTGCTGGCCGCCCTCGGTGCGAAACGTCCGGGACCGGTGGCCACGCGGGATATTGAGCGGGTGCTGGAGCAGGGCGGGGACGCCCCGGTGTACGGGCCGAATCTCCGCGCCTCCTGCCGGCGCATGGAAGCTGCGGGCTGGCTGCGCACCCTGCGAGCCCCGAACCTGCAGCTGGCCGTCGAGCTGACGGACGCCGGCCGTGCGCTGGCCGCCCCGCTTCTCGCTGACGAACAGGCGCGCGTCCTGGCGGAGCAGCGCGCGACAACGGTCCGGGTTCTGCCCCTGATCCCGCCCGGCCAGGCAGACGAGGCTCACGACCGGCCGGTGGAGCTGGACGGCATCTGGCACCTGGCGTGCCGGGGCGACTACGTCATCCGCCTCGACGGGACCACCTGTCTCCAGCTGTGGAACACGGCCGGGCAGGTGACGCGTATGACGGGCGATCCCCTTCAGGTGGCGCAGTGGCTCCAGGCCTGCCACGGGGCGGGTATTGCGGTCCGGATGCAGATCAATGAGAGCACCACGCCGGAGGCGGGCACGCTGATCGGTACCGAGCCGGAAGACCTGACCGGCACCTGGTACCGCCAGCTGGACGTCGCGCTTCAGGCACAGGGGATCACCGGTCTGACTGAGGATATTCGCCTTGCCGTGGTGAGCCCTGAGGAAGCCCTCCGGTCGCTGCCGGCACCGGCGCGGCTGCTGCACGTTCTGCGCGAAAGCCCGGAGGCGTTCCCGCTCACGGCTGCCGGGTATGAAGAAGATTCCGGCGCCGCTCTGGACACCCTGCTGGCCAGGGCCGGATTCACGTCGGGACAGGCACAGGAGCTGCGGCTGCACCGCATCCGCTGGGCTCAGATGAGTCAGGAAGACGCTGACCGGCGCGAACTGAACAGCCTGCTGGATGAGCTGGAACGGCGACAGCTGTACTGCAACCGCGAACAACTGACGGAGATTGTGTTTTCGCCGGTCCGTAAACCCGGCGAGCGCTGGACTGACCGTCTGCAGTGGCTCCTGATGACGGACGGATTCGGGTTCCGGAGTCCGCTCTCCCGTGACGCAGGCTCCAGGGCGCTGACGATCCTGGCCGGTTACACGGGGCAGGAGGTGGCGGACCATCTGGCCACGGTTATCGTCTGGAACGATGACAGCGCGGGGATGCCGTCATGAGCACAGGCAACGTCAATCTCATCGTCACCTGCACGCGCCGCAAAACCATAACAGCCGGTCAAACCGTCTTTCCATATGAACACGACGCCGGAAATGCTTATGAAGTCTGGCTGGAAAGGCTGGCCAGGGCGCGGAACGACGGCGCTGCCATAACAGCAGGTGAACTGTATACGGGCCAGCACTGGAGCAGGGCTGCTGCGGCTGCAAAACGTACCGGCGCAGAGCTGTGGGTGATTTCAGCGGGTCTGGGGCTGCTGCACGTATCAGACCCGGTGGTCCCTTATGAGGCAACGTTCTCCTCGATGCCGTTTAGTCACAGCAGACTATGGGAAAGCCTGACAGCTTGCCCGCCTGCTGAACGACGGTATGCTTCCCTGAGGACGCTGATGCAGTCGAGGCCTGACGATCGGTTTGTGGTGGCCGCCTCTCCGGTGTACCTGCGTGCCGTCGATTCAGATCTGTATGCAGGAAGGGAGGCGCTCTGTACCCCGGAACAGCTTGTTGTGGTGACGTCAAAAGGTTACCAGGGAATCCTGAAGGGCAGCGTCATTTATACCAGTGCAGACATGATAAATGCGCTCAACACGAATATGACTGGCCTCAATATCAGCTATGCCACTCAGTTACTTGTTAACGACGTATGTAAATAAGCATCCAGGCAAGACGTAAGACAAACACTCACGACTTATTTTTGGTATACGTAGCTGAGAAACGATATCATAAGATATCAGGGAAATATTGCGTGCTCTGCTTCCCGATAGACTGACCACAATCTTAATAACCATAAATATGTAAATGTAAGGTGCCATTATAAAATGGATTTAGTTTTAGATAATCATACTAAAAGCTATGCAGTACAAAATTACCGGCAAGACATAGACGGTCTCCGCGCTGCCGCTGTCCTGCTTGTTATATTATTCCATGCAGGATTATCGTACTTCCCTTCGGGCTTTATTGGTGTTGATATATTTTTCACCATATCAGGATTCCTGATTACCGGAAAAGTCATCAGTGAAATTGAAAGAGGAACATTCTCACTAACTAATTTTATAAAAGGCAGATTATGGCGATTGCAGCCTGCACTGCTGGTGACAATTCTCGGCGCCATCATTGTAGCGACATACTGCTACATTCCTGACGATTACACCGCATTCGCAAAAAGTGCCAAATACACCACTCTTTTCTTATCAAACCAGTATTTTGATAAGCTTAGTGCAGCATACGCATCTCCTGACTCTGATTACTTCCTGCTTTTGCATACATGGTCTTTAGCAATTGAATGGCAGTGGTATTTTTTCTTTGCGCTTTTCGCGACCATTTTGACACTGCTTGTCAGTAAATTTAAAAGAAAATTTGCGTATAAACCGTTCCTTTATGGCTGGTTGTTACTTACCTTAACTGCAACAATAATTGTTATTCTTATCAGCCTGTACTCGTCCAGTCAGCATTACTACTCATTAAATATGCGCGCTTTTGAGTTTCTGATTGGTGGAAGCGTAGCTTTATTAAAGGACAGAATTCAGATAACCAACAGATGGATAACTAATCCTCTGGCAGTAGTAGCTATCGCTGTACTTATCTGTACTTCAGGTTTAAGCATACCAGTTGAGGCATATCCAAATAGCTGGACACTGCTTGTTTGCCTTGCCTCAGCAATATTACTGATAAACCAGAACACATTCGTAAATCGAACTTTACAATTAGCACCGATAAACTACACAGGTAAAATTTCTTATTCTCTGTACCTCTGGCACTGGCCCATATTTGCAGCGTTCAATTATCTTGAGATCACTCTGTCCGGCAAGACACTGTGCATTGCGCTGGTGATAACTGCAGGACTGGCAGTGCTTACCTATCACGGTATTGAAGAGCGCTTCCGCCGGGTTAAGCTGTCATTTGCAAAGAGTATGATCCTGCTTGTATTGCTCCCCCTTACGGTCTGCACGGGCCTTTACACATTAACCGTGAAAACGAATGGTTTGCCACAGCGCTTCAGCGATGAATACAATCACTCGTTACAGCTGTTGAATTCCGCTTCCGAGAATGCCGCATCGAGGGATGGCTGCCTTAGTGGAAGCCAGGACCTTACGGACTGTCAGTTCGGCGACCATGAAGGTTCGAAGAAAGCCTTTCTGATTGGCGATTCAAATGCTAACCATTTCTGGGGTTTTTATGATGTCTTGGCTAAGAATGCTGGCATAAAAATGTACTCCCTCACCACGTCTTCGTGCCTGGCATTACCGGGAATTTATCAGTATGACTGGTGGAAATATAAAGGCGTCAAATATGAAGAATGTCATGATAACGCTGAGAAATATTATGATAATATAAAATCAAATCACTATGACTATGTTATTTTAGGGCATGTGTGGTCAAATTATTTTTCTGCCCAGTTAATCACTAAAGATGAGGATGAGCGAAGTGAGGCACTCTCAGCCAGTCGATACGAAATGGCGTTACGTACAGCCATACGTACTATCATAGATTCTGGTTCAAAGCCAATAATCATGTTCACCATTGCGAACATGCCACGCAACTATCAAAACTGTATAAATCAGCATGTTATTCATCGACGCCCATTTGACATCAATGAATGTGATATGCAAAACCCGGCAAATACCAACGGGGAAAAAGTCACGCAACTGATGAGTAAAATGAAGGCTGAGTTCCCAACGCTGACCTTTATTGATCCTAAATCAATACAGTGCATTAGTGGTAAATGCATTACAAATATTGATGGCGTAACTGTCTATCGTGACGTGGGACATCTTACCGACTATGCTTCCTATAAATTCGGTCAGCTGTACCTAAATGAATTTGGTAATCCATTAAAGTGAATATGGTGTACTTATAATATCTGATGGTAACTTAAAGGGCACATTGTGCCCTTTTTAACGCACCAGTCCTTCTCTATAAGACACATCCACTATTCACGTCATCGAGATATACTTTGCCGTCTCAAAATGAGACACTCAATATATAAAAAAACCAGAGATATAGACATGTTTCGGACACTGTACATAATTAGTTTGCTCATCGTGACTTATCCGGTAAGTGCGGATATTAACGGCAGGATTGTTCGTGTGCTCGACGGGGATACCGTTGAGATTCTTGGTGAGGGGAACCAGCTGAAGCGTGTTCGTCTTGCCGGTATCGATGCGCCTGAAAAGAACCAACCCTTTGGCCAGCGTTCCAGACAGGAACTCTCATCGATGGTGACACAGCGCATCGTTACCGTCACTGGCGAGGATGAGGATCGTTACGGCCGGCTGCTTGGCACGGTGTGGCTTGGCGCGAAGGATGTGAATGCCGAACAGATCCGTAAGGGACTGGCCTGGGCATATCGGTATCACGGAAAACCTGTCCGGAGCGACTACGCAACACTGGAAGACGAAGCCCGTCGTCAGGCTACAGGTCTCTGGTCAGTCCCTGGACAGACAGAACCCTGGCGCTGGCGAAGCAAGCATCACGAGAGAGGTTCAATTAGCGACGCCCCCTGATTCCGCACGTTGCCGACCGCAGGGGAAACTGGATGCCAGGTGAATGCCTCAGCAGGCACCGCCCCCTGTTTGGCCGTCCTGCCCGCCTCGTCACCACTGAGACTTTCGCGTAGCCATTCGCGCGCGGCATCCGGCGTCAGCACCAGAGGACGACGATCGTGGATATCGATAAGCCCCTTGTCCGCTGCTGCCGTGACAATAACAAAGCCTTCCCCGTCATCCCTCAGACCAAACGGTCGTGCGCCAATGGCAGCCATGAATACGGGCTGACCGTCCCTGCGGTAAATGAAATACGGCTGTTTTTTGTTCCTCTGACGTACCCATTCATACCACCCGTCAGCAAACACAACGGCGCGGCAGCGTTCCCACAGCGGACGAAACATACGTCCCTCAGCTGCGGTTTCAACACGGGCATTAATCAGGGGCGCTTTGTGCCACCACTCTGGGGAATACCCCCACAGAACAGGTTCGAGCTGCAGCTGATCATTGCTTTCACTGAGCAACAGTACCCGGGTCCCCGGCGCCACGTTGTAGCGTCCGATAGGCTCCGGTACTGCAGAAAACCCGGCATCAACCTCACCGGCCAGATAAGCCAGGTATTCAGCGCGGGTCTGTGACTGAGAAAAACGTCCACACATAAGCGTTTCCTGCCGTTAAAGGGTAAGTATAGGAAAAATGGGAAGCATGGATTGTTTAACGGCAACGGCACAACGATCCGGACAGGGAAGGCAAAAGCAGGAAGGAACGGGACGTCTAAATAGTGTATTCTTTTTATCAGGTTAAAGGAGACGTGAATGACAGAGAACAACCAGGAACTTATCGCGGCAGGATTTACCAGTAAGGAAATAGCGAGAATCAAACGTCACCAGGCGACGGGGGACTCGCTGGAAAAGGTGCTGAAGGATCTGGCCGGCTATTTCCTGTCGGTAGCCTGGATCTCCGGCGGGATGGTCATCATCACCCTGCTCACCGCGATTTTTGGCAGCGCCAGCCATGTTATCTCCTGCGTGGTTGCCGTCGTCTTTCTGCTGATTGTGTTGCTTCTGGTGATGCCGGTCAGACTTGGCTATAAATCATGGAAGCTGATGAGATCACATATCAGCGACTCCGGTCATCACGGGTAAGGAGTTCCAGTACCACCTTTGCACTGACCCCCCATCCCAGAACCTTCATCGTCAGTTTGCCCGGAGACATGGTTTCCACCTTGCGGTAATAGTCTCCGGGAAGATAACGGAAAAGACGCCAGGCCTCAGCTTTCCCGGTCAGACCAAACACACCATAAACGCTGGCTGCAAGCGTGGTTGCATTAAAAATCCCCAGCCCGACATCGCGGCTGAAACCCATAAACTCCGCTACGGACATGGCGCCGTCCGCCAGGATCCCCTCTGAAGCAGGTTCATTCAGGAGCTGACGGGCTGCTTCCCGTGATACCGTATTAAGGGCATCACCGACCAGAACGGCACCGGCAAGCATTCCAGCTGGTGTCATGGTGGCGATCATAACACCGCCAAACACAGCCTGTACGCCGGCCAGAACGACCTTAATGCCGGATATGAAGTATCCGACAATTTTATTCTGCTCTGTTACGTACTGTATTTCAGCGTAGATCCGGGCATAACCGGTTTTCAGCATACGCGACTGTTCAAGTAGAAACTCATTTTCAGCCCTGAGGTTCTTCAGGCAGGAAATGCACTCTTCATCATTTCTTGCTCTCCTTGCCGCGTCAAACTGTTGCATGACAACCTGTCTGATTTCATCCACAAATTTCAGACGGGTCAGTGAATCACTGAGGTGCATGGCCGCGACGGTATTTGCGGTATTAACAAGCTTTCGGGCTTCCAGATTGATCATTGTATCAGCCCACTGGCGCCGGCTCTGACCGGGAAAAAGCGCGATATCCATTACATATTCCTTATCTGTCGTCAGGACGAGAAGTCATTAGCCTGCCTGCCTCAAATATTGCAGCTGCACGCCAGGACTTCACGTCTTCAGTTTTCTTACCGTCAACATACCAGTAGAGCCCGTCGGTACTTATTCGCTCAAAAAGAAAAGACATATCCCACACGTGTTCAGGGATTAACGTTCCTTCACCCGCCAGAATACCGGCCGTGATGGAGTGATTACCTCCCCGAACAAAACCAATGCGCCAGGGCAGCCAGAGTTCAACATAATGGTTAGTACGATCCTGCTGCCATACTCTTCCTTTTGCCGTACCAATCCGGGACACATTATCGATATAACGGGAAAGACTCCACGGCCAGGGAAGAACCATATCGGAGGCCAGAGAAAGCGGGTAATCTTCTGGATTAACTTCTCCCGCCTTCATACTGCTATAGTCCTGAACCTCTGTGATGGCATTAAAGAAAAATTCCCCGGGTGTCAAATCCGGACGGGCATCGGTTCCTTCTTCTGCCACCGCGAGCAGGAAATCACTCTGCAAAGGGCGGACCATAGCGCGAATTAAATCCGGCAAAGCCTGGACCGGCAGAGAAGACGCAACCGACAGCAGATGTTCAAAATTATTCTTAGCCGTGGTGAGCCTGCTGTACTTTCTGTTCCCTTTCCAGAACACAATTCTTCTCCCGGTATTCACTCAGCCAGCTATGCCAGTCGTCAGATCCGTACTCGATTTTGTCAATAATAGCCACTGCACTGGTATCAAATATCACGGTAGTTGTACCGTGAAGATAGCTGTCCGTAAATATACCTTCCCAGTCATAAACGCCCTGGATACCACAATTCAGGTAAAGGCGGATCATTTCATCTGAATCTACATGCCTGTCACCCACATAAAGCATACTCCCTTTGTAAGTGCTGTATTGAGGCTCGCGCAGGGCATGCCAGTCCCAGCCTTTACTGAGTTGGCTACTGATGCTGACTGGAAGTCCATCTCTCAGACGTGCCGCGATATCGGGCTGCTCTGCGAGCGGCAACCGGTGATTAGCGATAATCGCCCCGGTGTTCAGTTCACACCGGCAAACCAGTGGCAGTCCGGGATTTCTGTTTTTGAATAACGCATGATTGCTGGCTCCTTTAAAATTATCCGTAAACCAGCAGGCAGCGATGTTTCCGGACTCACCAGTTCCTTTGTATGCCACATCAAACTTATCAAAACGCTGTCTGGTTCCGTGAAAAAGCTGCATTGCCGGCACCTTCAGTCAGACCTTATTGAGTAGGAGGATCACATTGTTCTTAAATGTAGGAGCAGTATGCCGCCTGGCTACATGGAGGCGCCAGCGAATGTTAACTATTAAAATGAAGGCCAGTGGCGCCGTCGCCCGGCAAAGCCGGTAACGCAGCTACCAGATTCTGGTGTGAAAATGCCGAGCAGCGCGCAGGCATTCAATAAGGAGAGCATGAAAAACCTCGGGGCAGCCATCGAATGATGCCATCTACAGGGGTTAAAATAACCACCATCATTTCATAACAATACCTGCTGACTATGAAGATCTACGTCATCAAAATAGCAGTTCATGGAGTCAGTCCGATGGTCTGGCGTCGGCTGAGAATTGCTGCCGACACGTCACTGGCCGCGCTTCACTTCATTTTCCAGATAGTGCAGGGCTGGGGGGACGACCATCTCCATCAATTTCACATTTATGGCAAAGATTACGGTATCTCCTACGAAGGAGGCATCGGTTTTGTCGATAATCCGTTCCGGGTCGTGATTGATGATTTTGCTTTTGATGCTGGCGATCGCTTTACCTATGAATACAATTTCTTTGAGCACTGGCTTCATGACATTCGTGTTGAGGCCATTTATGAAAACTCTACGCTGAAAGCGCCGTTTTGTATAAGCGGCCATGGTATGCCCGGAGCCACAGCTGCGGATGAGTTCGATAAAACCCTGGCGTTTCTTGAAGCTATCGTTAATGCGGATGATGAAACAACGGTCGGCGAGATCCGCCCTTTTGCTGACGACCTGGATGCTGTCAGGTTCAACCGCCACAAAATCAACCGGCAACTGAGCAGGCTCGACCTTGCATCTCCGGTACTGGAGCCTGAAGTTATCTGGCTGGGCCGTCGTCGCTGACTGATGTCTATAAAGGTATACGTTTTCAGCATGCCTCTCAGATCCCCGAAAAAATGTCTATAAACCTCCCTAAATCAGTGTTTATGGATTATTCTTTAAATCTCTATGATGTTTAAAGACCTTCCGGAGGTTTTGCGTGCAATATGCCTACATCAGGGTAAGCTCGGCCGATCAGAATACGGCCCGTCAGGAAGAGGCATTGTCAAAGGCGGGTTTTCAGCCTGATAAAATTTGTGTTGAGCATGCCAGCGCGAAGGACACAAACCGCCCGGGGTTACAGGAACTCCTGGGGCAATTACGCCCTGGTGATACGCTTCTGGTTCATTCCATCGATCGCCTTTGCCGGAATATGTCGGATATGTGCGCTGTCACCACCCGGCTTCGTGACCAGGGCGTTACCCTTATTTTTCTGAAAGAGCAGCTGACGTTCAGCGCCGGCACAAACAATCCGATGCAGGAACTGCAGCTGCACATGATGTCGGCATTCAGCCAGTTTGAACGAGCCTTACTGAAGGAAAGGCAGGCCGACGGCATCGCCGCGAAAAAAGCACGGGGTGAAAAAACAGGGCGCCCCGGCGCCGATATCAAAAAGATCCAGGAAATTGACGCACTCAGAAGCAGAGGGGTCAGGCTCAGGATCGCCTGCGACCATGCGGGCCTTGGCGTTTCCACATATTATAAGCTTCGTCACCAGATGAACAACCAGTAGCCGGGAGATAGTCATCCACCACAGCAGGAGGCAATGATGCAACTGACGCTCCAGATAGTCATCACCGATGAATCAGGCTCCAGTCGAACGGAGGAACTGATGACAATCCAGAAATCAGGGGAGACCCGGAACGACATCGGATTATCGGTGTCAGAATCCAAGCTGTTGCTGAATACGGTCCAGCAGTCGGTGGTCCAGCTGCAGGCAGACGAATATACTCAACACCATATCCGGTGCCCTCACTGCCTTGCTGCGCGCAGAATCAAAGGCAAACAGAAAATACGGTACCGGACGCTGTTTGGCGTTATTCCGGTATCCGGGCTTCGGGTGTACCGGTGCCGTTGTGAAGAGAGTGATACAAAGACAGTCAGTTTGCTCAGCGACTGGGCCGGCGATTATTCTCACCCGGCACTGAAATATATTGAAACCCGCTGGGCCTCGATGATCTCCTATGAAATGACGACTCGTCTGCTGAAAGATATTCTGCCGGTGGGCCACAGCCTGAATGCCTCAACGGTGAGGAATCATTTATGCCAGGTGGCGCAGCGTCTTGACGCTGAGGCTGAAGCTCATTCAGGTTTTCTTTCCGGCTGCCCCCGCGACTGGGGGAACCTGCCCAGGCCAGGAAAACCGCTTGTGGTGGGTATAGATGGTGGTTATGTTCGCGATCGGGATGACAAAAAGCGTAATTTTGAAATTATTGCCGGGAAGTCTTTTTCCGTTGGTGCGCCTGCTGACACCCGCCGCTTCGGTTTTGTTCAGAAGGATGACTGTCATCCGGAACGCAGGCTCATGACCCACCTTTCAGCGCAGGGAATGCAGGCCAACCAGCAGATATTTTTTCTGTCCGACGGCGCGGATAATCTCAGGGACCTCCAGTTCGGTATGTACCCTGAGTCAACGCATGTGCTGGACTGGTTTCATATCACCATGAGGCTGAAGGTGCTCATGCAATATGCCCGGGGACTGCTGGTATCAGATCCAGAGGCGGGGAGTAAAGTTCTGGCACTGCTGGAAAGCATTAAACGATATCTCTGGCATGGCAATGTTGTCGCTGCGCTGGAACATATTGATAATTGCGTTATGTATTGCGATGACCCTGAACTCAGCTATCCTAGCCTGAAATCCCTGCAAAAACATCTGGATGAAATGTATACCTACATCCGGAATAATAAGATGATGATCCCAAACTACGGCGAAATGCGTCGGTACGGAGAGCCGGTATCAACCGCGTTTGTGGAATCCACGATCAATGAAGTGATCGCCAGACGAATGGCCAAAAAGCAGCAGATGCAGTGGAGCAGAAAAGGGGCTCATTATTTGTTACAGACCCGGACCGCCGTTTTGAATAACGAACTGCAGGATAAATTTGTCTGCTGGTATCCGGGTTTTCAAAGTGACGGGAAGGGACCAGCGATGGCAGCATAGCTCACGCTGCCCCAATATTTTTTATGCTCTCGGTCGTATGGAAGCTGGACCGCCTCGGTCGTGATCTTCGTCATCTCATTAATACAGTGCACGACCTGACCGCGAGGGGGACCGGTCTGAAAGTGCTGACCGGTCACGGGGCGACTATCGACACAACAACGGCCGCTGGCAAGCTTGTCTTCGGTATCTTTGCCGCACTGGCGGAGTTTGAGCGCGAACTGATTGCTGAAAGAACGACTGCAGGTCTGGCATCAGCAAGAGCCCGTGGGCGGAACGGCGGCCGACCTTATAAAATGACGCCAGTCAAACTGCGACTGGCAATGGCATCAATGGGACAATCAGAAACAAAGGTCAGTACGCTATGCCAGGAACTTGGGATAACCCGGCAAACTTTGTACAGGCATATTTCCCCTGTTGGTCAACTGCGGGCGGACGGGATCAAGCTGCTCAACCGTGGATAATTTGAACGGACGGAAAAATCTGGGGTTCCGGCGTAGTACCCCTATCACCTCCACATTTTTGCAACAGTGCCTTATAAATGGCAGCCTTATGTTTACTTGCCAAGATGGGCTACCATATGATGTTTTATACTGAGCAATATTAATATTATCTTTAATGGAAAAATTAAGCCCACTAAGTGACCCACTGCTATATGGCTCTATTGTGAAGACGCCTGAGGGTAAAAATTTATACATGGTTGTCCCTATGTCTATTATTGCAAGGTTGACAATATTATTCGTTTTATAAATTTGAGCGTTTAAAATCACACATCAAAGCAATTAGTCAGGATAAACAACAATACCCAGTGCTTCGAGAATCAGTTCTTGCTGCCAGGCTGCAATTTTGATACCTGATGTATCGACTTTGCGGGGATCTAAACCGTCGAGTTCGGCGTGGCATAAATTGGCACCCTGTAGGCTAAATTGCCCCCAGACATCTTCGGAAAAAACACCTCGACTTAAGTCTGACTCTTTCAGTGATGCACCCGCTAGGTTCGTTCCTATCCAGCGATTTTCAAACAACTCACATTTTTCTAAACAAACCCTCTCCATATTGGCATAGGAAAGATTACATCCAGAAATAAATGCTGAGCAAAAGTACATACGATTACTCACTTGATGGGCAAAGTTTGTTCGGGAAAAGTTGGCACCTTTTAAATCACACGCACGGAACTCTATACCGTAGCAATTGGCATTACTGAAGTTTGCCATCGCAAGTTGGCATTGTTGGAAACTTGCATCACGAAGATCTGCGACATCAAAGTGGCAGCCTTCGATATCACCCTGTTCAATGAACTTGCAGTTGACGAATGTCGTATCACGCAAGTTAGCACGTCGAAAGTCGCTGCGAATGAATGTGCAAGCGGTGAAGGTGAGATCACTTAAGTCTTTATGTGAAAAGTTGTGGTGCCGATATGTATGATTGTAGGTTTCCATGAGTACTCCTTGTTGAAAGGAGGGCTAGACTACCATTATACATATGCCAAGACATTAAAATAAAAGCCTGTTACATCAACACATTACAACCCCTCAATTTACCTGTTTTAAGTGGTCAAATTGGCGCGTAGAGCGCCTATCGCTCTTGCATTGGCACGCGGCCCTGTTGAAAAAAGTTATTCGCTTTAGATAGGGTTAGGAGAGCCGTGCTTCGCCGGTAAAAAATCGGACTATCCGACGCAGGGCGGACTCATCGGCGGAGAAGCAAACTTTGACTATATCTCCCTACACTTGGAAGAGGGCTAGACTGGCCCCATAGATCACCAGACACTTCGACTCTCTTAAAATAAGAGGTAGTCTTGGAACTATGTTTAATACCAGTCAGAACGATAAGATGGTTGAAGTGTTATCAGGACCTGAGCGGCGTCGGCGTCGTACACCGCAGGAAAAAATTGCCATTATTCAGCAGACTATGGAGCCCGGTATGACCGTGTCTCATGTCGCGCGCCTGCATGGCATCAATGCAAACCAGATATTCAAATGGCGCAAGCAATATTAAGACGGTTCACTGACGGCTGTTGCATCGGGCGAGGAAGTGGTGCCGGCCTCCGAACTCGCTGCCGCCAATAAGCAAATTCGCGAACTCCAGCGCCTTCTGGGCAAAAAGACGATGGAAGCCGAGATACTCAAAGAGGCCGTGGAGTTCGGCCGGGCAAAAAAATGGATTGCGCATGCGCCCTCGTTGCCTGGGAACGACGAATAAGCGACGTTTGCAGAAGTCTTGGCGTGTCGCGTGCGCAGTTGAGCATTCGGGTTCACCGGCCATCTGACTGACAGGATCGCAGACGGCAGCCCCGTTCTGACGATACCACCGTATTGTCCCGGATAAACATGGCGGTGGCTGACCTGCCGACGTATGGTTATCGCCGTGTGTGGGCGCTGCTGCGACGGGAGTCGGAGCGGGACGGCCTGCCTGTGGTTAATGCAAAGCGGGTGTATCGCATTATGAGAACGCATAATCTGCTTCTTGAACGTAAACCCGCTGATCCTTGCCGTAAGCGGGCCCATAAGGGGCGCGTAGCAGTAGCGGAAAGTAACCGGCGCTGGTGCTCAGATGGCTTTGAGTTCCGCTGTGATAATGGCGAAAAGCTGCGGGTGACCTTCGCGCAGGACTGCTGCGACAGGGAGATCATTGACTGGGCAGCGAGCACCGGAGGCTATGACAAAGAAACGGTGCAGGATGTCATGCTGGGTGCGGTGGAAAAACGCTTCGGAAGGCAGTTGCCAACAGTGCCGGCGTTCGCCCGGTTGCTGGGACTGGAGCCTTGTACGACAGCAGTGCGAAGCCCGGAAAGCAATGGCATAGCAGAAAGCTTCGTGATGACGATAAAACGGGACTACATCAGCATCATGCCGAAACCGGACAGCGAGGCAGCGGTGATGAATCTGGCGGTGGCGTTCAGTCATTACAACGAACATCATCCGCATAGTGCACTGGGATATCGCTCACCACGGGAATATATACGCAGGAAGTTATCGCAACCGTAAGAGAGCAAAAACGTCTGGATATATAGGGTCAAATCCACTGTAAATATATTACCAGTTCTTAATTACTGAATCTCCGATCCCTGCAATATGCTCGTTGAGTTCATTCATAGATGAATGAGTATTTGTAATATACAGGACTACTATACGAGATGGCTTGCCTCCGGGGCCCAACAGTGCAACGATGCCCCGAGATCCGTGATCACCTGCTCCTGTTTTATCCGCTATCATCCAGCCAGCTGGCAGTACAGAGCGGAACAGAGGCCCGCCGACTTTATCTTCCTGCATCCAGCTTATTAATTTTTTTCGAGATTTTTCTGTAAGTACACTTTCGTTTAACAATTTTTGTAGCGTTTGAGCCATCGCTGCCGGAGTGGTGGTATCACGCTCATCGCCAGGCTTCGCCTCATTAAGGCTGGGTTCGTGTCGATCAAGCCTTGTATAACTATCACCAGTGCTACGCAGAAAATGAGTTAATCCCTCCGGCCCGCCAATAGTTGATAGCAATAAATTTGCAGCAGTGTTATCACTGGTGGTAATGGCAGCATTGCATAACTCAGAAACCGTCATTCCATCTGCAATGTGCTGACTGGTTAGTGGAGAATAGTCGTCCAGGTCATGCTTATTATAGGTAATTCGGCGTTCAAGTTGTTCAAGCCCTTTATCAACACGTACTAATATTGCTCCACATAACAAAACTTTGAATGTGCTCATCATAGGAAAACGTTCTTCACGGCGATGACTACTCAGAACCTTCCCGGATAAAAAGTCTATTTCAGTAAAACCAACCCGACCTTTGATATGGTCTTCTGTGCTTTGTATTGTATCAGTAACATTGACTGGTGTAGATAATGCTGGAGTACACATTCCAGCCAGTAAAGAGATTATAATAAGGCGGATCTTTTTCATATTAATATCCTTTTTAAAATTAAGTTAAGTAATAATAGATAAATAATGAGTAAACAGGCTCTGTTCAGCCGGACTGTCGGTGTACCACCGGAGCACGTAAAGCATCCGGTGCAATCTTCAGCCGGGTAAGCACCGGACCGATAATCTGGCCGAAGACAGGCGCCGCCACTGAGCCACCAAAATGCTGTCCCGCTTTGGGATTGTTAATAACCACAACCAGTGCCACTTCAGGACGGCTCGCCGGCGCGACGCCTGCCGTATAGGTAATATGCCCCCCGTCATATTTTCCACCGGCACCTAACTTCTCTGCGGTTCCGGTTTTTATTGCCAGACGGTAGCCCGGTACAGCTGCCCTTACGCCACTTCCGCCGGGTAACACATCACTTTCCATCATTCTGATTACAGCATCGGCAAGCTTCGGGTCCGCCACCTGCTCACCGTACACCGGCGCGGATAACCGTGTAACGGATAACGGATGATAAACGCCACAGGCCCCGAGAGTGGCATAGGCTCTGGCTAACTGGAGCGGGGTTACCCGGAGGCCGTAGCCAAAAGCGAAGGTGGCGCGCTCAATATCAGCCCATCGATGGCGACTGAACGGAAAGTAACCAGTACTTTCACCGGGAAGGCCCAGCCCTGTCGGTTTTCCCAGCCCGAAGGATGAATACGTTTTTACCAGCGCATCCGAAGGCATCGCCAGGGCAATATGTGAAACTCCGGTATCACTGGATTTCTGAAGTATGCCGGTCGGCGTCAGCGCCGGCCAGTATCCCACGTCCCGGATAAGATGGCCGTCAACCCTGAACGGCCTTGTGTCAAGAAGCGTGCTGCTGCTGATAATATGGCGGCGCAGGCCTTCAAGAATGACGAAGGGTTTAACCGTTGAACCCGGCTCAAAGCTGTCATTAATCGCCACGTTACGCATTTCAGCGGAAGTGGCACCGGAAAAACGGTTGGGATTAAACGACGGATAGGATGCCATAGCCAGAATTTCGCCGGTGTTTACGCTGACAAGCACCGCAGCGCCTGACTGGGCGTGATGTTGCTCGACCCCCTCCCTTAACCGGCTGTAAACAATATACTGAAGCACACTGTCAATACTCAGCCTGATCGCCGGTGCAGTTTCCGGAGCGTCATACTGGATCACGCTGATGACGCCCCCCCTGGCGTTTTTGCGTATTTTTTTCACCCCGAAGTCCTTTCTCAGAACGGTGTTAAAGCTCTGCTCAATACCACTCAGCCCTCTATTTTCGGCACCGGTCACACCAATGAGCGAGGCTGATGCCTCACCCAGCGGATAGTAGCGATTTTCATTGTATTTCTGACTTATGCCCGGCAGATGCAGCTGTGACACGGCCCTGGACAATGACAGGGGCGACTTTTTCTTCAGAAACAGGAATTCCTTGTCCGAATTATCTTGAATAGTTCTGCGAAGTTCCTCAGGCGTGATATCCAGCAAGTCGGCCAGAAAAGCCCATCTGGCTTCCGCGAAGTCCGGATGAGCGGCAGCGATGCGTTTTGGATCAGCAATGATGTCACGTGCCGGCACGCTCATGGCGAGAACAACGCCGTAACGATCGGTCAGGGTTCCGCGCTGTGCTGGCAGTGCAAGTGTCCGTACGGATCGACGGTCAGCCGCATTTTCCAGGACAGCGTGGTCAAAAAGCTGAAGTCCGGTGAGCCTGGCAACCAGCACGATAAAGATTAATGCGATACCGGCAAGAAGAATATTATATCTGACGTTGCTGAATCCCTTCTCAGGTGATGACGGGCGAATACTTTGTTTATTTTTCATCGCGGAGTTTTTTATCATTTTCGCTGGAGTCTGCTCCCCTTGCAGCAGGCTGCCTTACAGAGCCTCATGCTGCAGGGGAGCAGAAAAAATCGACGCCAGAAGCGGTATATTCAGTGCAGGTGTAATTCTGCGTGGAACCGGGTTCTGGCGAAAACCGGCCATATTTCCGCTCACAGCGCCCGGTCTTTTGCTGAGTCAGATGCTGCCAGCCGACCCGTTATGAAGCCGGACTGACGCGTTCCCCGTGAGCTGCTTTTAACAGGAGCGGGATAAGGCTGTTCGTTTCACGCGTTAAGGTTGAGAACATATCCAGATCCACTTTTGTCACAGAGACAAAGATCCCCGTTTTCTCGCCGGGCACCAGAACCATATAACTCATAAAACCGCCGCCGCCGCCGGTTTTTTGGATCATTACCGGGGAGTCAACCGAAGGCCGGATAAAGACCCAGCCCATTCCCAGCCCCTGCGCTTTCCCGGCTAAATCCAGACCCGTAATGGATTTAAGTTGCTGTCTCTGTACATACATGGCCTGCTGAACGGCCCTGAGCGCTGGCTTATCAGAATGACGGATATTCAACAGATGCTGCATCCAGCTCGCCATGTCCCTTGCGGTGGAATACATCCCGCCGTTGCCGGCGGCTGCCGTCGTGTCCGTGCAGGGACCGGCAGGATCGATGCCAGAGCCTTCCATGAGCCGCTGACACTGAGCCCCGTCAGGCTGGGTGGTGGTGTCTTTCATACCCAGCGGGCCCGTCACATTTTCCCGCATAAGCTGCAGGTAGGGTTTTTTACCGGCAGCTTCCATAGCATCGGCCAGCAGATCGTATCCGACATTAGAGTACTGCGCCTGTTCCCACGGCGCGGTCAGGGTCGGCTTCTGATTCAGCCAGCGCCAGCGGGCAGGCCTGTCCGGCCAAGTGAACGGAGCTGCGCCGGCAGGAGCCTGGCCCGGGATAAGCCGCGGCAGCCCGCTGGTATGTGTGGCAAGCGAAAGCAGGGTAACGGGATTTCCATGGCTCACCTCAGGGACCGTCATCCCCGGGGGAGCATATTTCTGAAGCGGGTCGGTCAGCCCGAGCGCTCCCTTATCGGCAAGCTTAACCAGCAGCTCTGAGGCCAGAATTTTTGACATAGAGCCGACCCTAAGCAGCGAGTCGGGCGTAGGGCTGGTATGGTTGCCTTTAGCCGTTTCACCATAGGCGTGATACGTCACCTGACCATTCTGAATAATGGCCATGACCATAGCCGGAGGATTAGTGTCATGAAATATCTGTGCAGACTTCTCAGCAATTTGCTGCTCGGTGGTCAGCTGGCCAGCATTGACATAACTGGCGGCCAGCAGAGTGGCCACGGCCAGAAACAGTGATTTTCTCTTCATCCGGAATTACCTTAAAGATGTTTTTTAGCGAGCTGAGTACCGAAAGACTATTGAATGCTTTTGGATGTATTCAAAATGTTGTTTCGCAGGCAAACGCGAATGATACTCAGACAGAAATAAAAAGTTAAAATACGGTTTAATTAATATTCAGTGGCGCAATAAATTAATAACAAATATGGCTCACCGGTCAGGTGAGCGGGATTATGTTGATAATCCGGAATGCTGGCAAACAATAAGAATTTGTATTAATTTAAAGAAAATCTAAAGGATGTGCTATGCGAAAAAACCCTCCCCTGAAAGCCCTCAAATCTTTTGAAGCTGCCGCCAGGCACCTCAGCTTTACCCGGGCCGCGAAAGAGCTGTTCGTTACCCCAGCCGCCGTCAGCCAGCAAATAAGAATTCTTGAGGAGCGTCTGGGTATCACGCTTTTCAGACGACAGTCCCGCAGCCTGGAGCTCACAGAGGAAGCCGCGATCCTCTATGACGGACTGCACGAAGCGTTCCGGACTATAGAAAATATTTATCATCAGTTTGAAGGCGGGGAATATAAGGAAGTCCTGACGCTGGGCTGTGTAGGCACGTTTGCCCTTGGCTGGCTTGAGGCCAGGCTGGGGCGTTTCCAGACGCTTCACCCCCATGTGGATGTCCGTCTGCGTATTAACAATAATATCGTCAATATTGCTGCAGAGGGGCTCGATCTGGCTATCAGGTTTGGTACCGGGATATGGCCCTCAACCAATAATGAAAAAATATTCGACGCGCCGTTTGGCGTGCTGTGCGACCCAGAAATGGCCGGACGGCTTCGTGCACCCCGGGATTTGCTGAACGAAAGGCTGCTTCGTTCTTACCGGATGAATGAATGGGAAGACTGGTTTCGTGAGGCCGGGGAGGACGTCGCCGGCATCAGCGGTACGGTCTATGACTCGTCAGGACTGATGATCCAGACCGTCATACATACCGGCGGCGCGGCGCTGGTTCCCCTGAATATGTTTACACGGGAGCTCACATCCGGGCAGGTTGTGCAGCCCTTCGAAACGGTTGTCAATGCCGGCAGCTACTGGCTGACATATTCAAAATCCAGAATCATACGCCCCGTAGTCAGAACCTTCAGGGCCTGGCTTCTCAACGAAGCTCATAGTGATTAAACTATCGGTCAGACAAGTCTTTTATTGTACCACGGGAGAAAAATCCTTAACGTGCCTCCCCAGAATACACCATCAAACAGTCCGGTGAGCCCACCCATCAGCATGCAAAAACTCGCTGACGCCGCAAGACCGGGCTGCAGGAAGATGGCTGAAGTAAGAATGAATTTTGTACAAAAAGTAATAACAATCATTCCCAGCGTCAGCGGCGTCCCGGCCCTGATAACCCTGCCCGGGTTGCCTGAATCCTGCAGGGGAGGTTGTGATCCCCACATCCAGTAGCCGAGTGCTCCTCCCGCGAGTAATCCTGCGATCATCATGGTGAGACTTACCCCTGCCCTTTCTGTTTCAGTCATAATTCCGTAGCCTCCCCAGACAAGAAACACTACCGGGAGCAAAAAAAGCCGTCCGGTTTTCATTTCCCTGTCATAAAGGGCGGTAAAACCACGACGAAGTAAAAAAGCCAGCAGGAGCCAGACCCAGATCGGTACATGACTGAAAAATTCAGACAGGTTCATGGTTTTTCCTTTCCGTTTATTGATGATTACATTTAGCCGTAGAGAATTGCTCCAGCGTTTTACTTGATTGACCCCAGGTTATTTTCCTTTTTTTGTGCCCGGACGGAGGAGATTATTCAACCTGCGCTGTTGCCATGACTTAAGCCGATCGTGAATAACAAACACCCTCAGCCCCCTGAACATAACAAGGCTGCCCCATATGGCGGTCACAACGAGGGACCAGTAGCTTTCCGGAGTCAGCAGATAGTTGATAACCATCATTGCGGTACATGTCAGAAGAGCCGTTGCGAGTATCCGCCAGAACGTCATTTCCCGGGCAACCTGGGCTCTGGCATCACTGATACGTTCATCCAGCGCGTTGACGGCATCCCCGTCCTCTTCCGAGAGCTCAGATACGCTGACGTCAAAGGCAGAGGCAAGCGCACTCAACGTTTCAAGACCAGGTTTCTGCCCTTTTTCAGTGCGCTGAACCGTTCTGACAGAAAGCGAGGCGACTTCTGCCAGCTGCTCCTGAGACCAGGCCTTCTTCAGGCGAAGGGCTTTCACTTTCTCTGCGACGGTCATCGATAACCTCATGTATGTTTGTAGCGGCTAAGATATTCGCATTTCCTGCCCGCACCGTAAACGACACGGGCCTGACAGAAAGACGACACAAGGGCGACAGACGCTGCCTGAATGACGGGATAAGCCTGTATCACAGACTTACTCTTCAAAAATAACGGTATCTCCGCACGCTACAGGATGCGTATTCCTGAGCCACAGTTTTCCCCATCTTCCGGTGCAGTGGCAGCCCAGAACATGCTCAGGTGCGAGCTCACGCAAAAATGCTTTCAGCCTTATCAGCCTGAGCGGTGACGCTGCCCGCAGATGAAATCCCCCGATAAGGGCGTAGACGCGGTTTTCTCCCGTAATGTTCACGCAGTGGCGAACGGTGTTCTCCAGCCCACGGTGGCCACACCCGGTCATAATGACCAGCCCGCGGGACGAGCGCCAGATAAGTGCGCCTTCGTCAGACACATAATCAGGCGTGGCGTTCCTGTAATCGGTATAACCCCAGGGCTCCGGGCTTTCCACGGGGATTTCACCACTCCAGACAAAACGTCCCGCCACGACGCGCGGGGTTTTGCTGTACTCCACGTCAAGACCGCAAAAACGCTCCACGACCGAAAGTTTCTTAAGAGGAATGACCTTTCCCGGCAGCCTGACAGCGGCATACCTTTCCCGTAATACTCCGGGATGACAGATAATCCTCGTCCCTGGGTCAAGAGACGTTATTCCGCCGCTGTGATCGTAATGCCCGTGTGATAATACAACCGCGTTCAGATCTGTCAGCGGCTCGTTGATTAGCCTGGCGTTGTGAGCAACGGTTTCATCCGGGCCGGAGTCAAACAGTATCCGGCTCTCTCCGTCGTCCAGGAGGATGGAGAGGCCTGCACGGGACTGCATTCCTGCAGCCGCGTGAGGCGACAGATGGTTTTCGACCAGAATGGTCATTTTGAGTGCCACAGGTCAGTTCTCCCTTAGCGGTTAATTACCCCATTGTCCCGACAGCAGCGCTGTTACGTGTTTCAGGGCGGCATTTTTCTCACTGCAGCAGATAAAGAGTTATCAGCATGCCAGCCCGCCACATCATGCTCCCCGATAGCAGCCAGATTTCAGCAGTGACAACGAAAATGAGTGATGCTGTCAGAACGATATCAACCCGGTTAAAAAAATAATTAACCTCTTTAAAATCTGCGCTTATATTCATTACAGAGTACATCCCGCTGCGTGCACCTGCTTAAATAACCCTGAAACGTAAAGGGATTAATGATTATCACGTCACTAAACAGTGATAGTGTATTCATGGAAAGACCCCAAAGGACGAATAATGAAATTACGAAAAAGGGCGCTGGCTGCCGGAATTATCGTACCCGCAATCCTGGCTACACTGCTGTCGTCAGGGATGGCCTGGCGCCAGCTGAGCAGGGACACGTCCGTGACGGCAGACATACTGATGAGCCAGGTCGACCACATCACGTCCATTGCCCGCCATGCAAGCCTGGTAACCGCCAGGCTCGCCACTCAGCCCTGTGAAAGCGTCCTGCAGCAGATGACGGAGAACGGCGCCCTCACGCCCTACATCCGCAGCACCGGGCTTATACGGGATGGTAAAGTAATCTGCTCCTCCGTGACCGGAGCCAGACAGCAAAGTGCCGATGAGATTTTTGGTGTTGCCGTTTCAGTACCCACAGGGAAGATAAACGTTATCGCCACGGAGGGGACCAGCAGCGTGCCCGGGCACGTGGCTGTTATCTACGCTTATGGCGCCGGCAACCGGACGACGGCATTCAGCGTGGTGGATGCCCGATACGTTACGGACCTGATGGACTCCCTGGATGATGAGAATCATTCGGTTCAGCAGCTCAGGTTCAGTGATGGCCCCGTCATTTCCGGGCAGGAGAAAATCTCCCCACGTGTGAAAGTGTTCACAGCTGAGTTCCACTCTGCCGCGAGTCAGGCGCAGCTTCAGGTTCTTACACCGACGCTGTCGCTTCGCCATTACATCCTGCGTAATCTGCTTTTCCTCGGTCCCCTGTCCCTGCTACTGACCCTGGCCATGCTGTACATGTGGCATCGCTGGGATTCTAGAAAGATGTCTCTGGCGGAAGAAATCAGGAAAGGGATGGCAGACGGCGAATTCAGCGTGCATTACCAGCCGGTCTGTGACACCGCGACTGGTGCCTGCTCCGGCGCCGAAGCCCTGATGCGCTGGCAGCGTACTGACGGTAGAAGCATTTCACCGGTGGTGTTTATCCGGGCCGCTGAAGAGGAAGGTCTGATTGTCAGCCTGACGCAGCATCTCTTCAGCCTGATAGAAGACGATGTCAGGGCATGGCAGGTGACTGACCCCTTCCATCTGGGCGTGAATATCGCAGCCCCTCACCTGACGGACCGGTCGTTTACCGCTGACGTACTGAGACTGTGGGTTTCTCTCGATCCCGCTTTTCGACTGGTGCTGGAAATTACCGAGCGCAGCCTGGTTGAGGACACTGAAGCGGCATCAGCGAAACTTCATGAGCTACGCCAGAAAGGCTGTCAGGTGGCCGTGGATGATTTTGGTACGGGCTACTGCTCGCTGAGCCTGCTTCAGAGCCTGCCGGTGGATTACCTGAAAATTGACAAAATATTCATCGACAGCCTGACGTCGGCCGGTGCGGACACGCCGGTACTGGACACCATTTTGGGCCTCAGCAGACGGCTGGGGCTGACCACCATTGCCGAGGGCGTAATGGCCGCACATCAGGCTGAATGGCTGATAAAAAATCAGGTACCTTACGTTCAGGGTTATTATTATGCCAGACCCATGCCGGCTGCCGCGTTTTATCAGTGGTACCGGGAGCAGGGCGTGAGACTGAAAGACGACGTTATTGCGTAAGATCAATATTAACCGGATTTTCGCCTGTTTATGTCATGGCGTTGATGTTACATGTATCTCCTTCTTTATATTTTGAATGAGTGATGTCACACCATTTTCTAACTTCAGCCGAGGTCAGCATGATTATTTCCAGCCTGATAGCGATTGCCACCGTTCTGACAATGGGGGTTATCAGCCCGGGTCCCAGTTTTATCTATGTCGCGCGGAATGCGGTCGTCCACTCCCGACGCCACGGGCTTGTGACCGCTCTCGGTACCGGCGTGGGCGCTGCCATTTTTTCGCTGGCCGCCATGCTCGGCCTGCAGAAGCTGCTGCTCATGGTTCCGGAGCTGTTCATGGTGCTGAAAGTTGCGGGCGGGGCCTATCTGTTATGGCTTGCTGTTAAAATGTTCAGGGACGCAACCCGGCCTCTGTATCTGGCGCTTGACGGCGATAAAAATGACGGCAGGACGCTGATGATGACGTTCCGGGATGGCTTACTGACGCAGCTCAGTAACCCTAAAACAGCAATCATTTTTGCATCGATCTTCAGCGCCCTGCTGCCTGAAAATATCCCGGCCCTTTTTTATGTCGCGATCCCGCTGATGAGTTTCCTGATTGATTTTGGCTGGTACGCGATCGTTTCGCTCTGCCTGTCCTCCGAAAGACCGCGCAGGGCTTATCTTCGTCTGAAAACCTCAGTCGATCGGGCATCATCCGCGGTTCTGGCAGCACTGGGTATGCGGCTGATTTATTCCTCCTTTGTTAAATAACAGGACCAGACTGCTTTACCTGTCAGCAGGGTAAAAAGGCTCATAACTGATGAAAAATTTCACAATGCAGAAAGAATGAACTGCAACCTGTGAGATATTTGCCCTGCTTTCCTCAGATTGTCAGGGCTTTTTTTGCGCGATTTAATCAGATTAAAAAGTATCTGTAAGGAATTGATGTCATGATGAAAAATATTTTAGCTGCATTAACTGTTTTCATATCGTTTTCGGCAATGGCTGAGAAAAGGAATATACACAATGAGTGCTCCTTTAGAGCCGCTACGCTTTCGGATATGGTGGCGCTGTATAAAGAGAGGCAATGCAGCAAAAATCAGGCTAAGCAGTTCATCCATGAGGTGGCGACCGGTGAAACTCAAACTCTCAACAGCTGTATCCCAAAAAGCAGATACAAAAACCCAGACTTCATTGATGGCAATAACTTTGAAAAGTGGTCTGATTCTTTAATTGAGAAAATATGGTCCAATACAATGAAAGGCCCTGACAACTACGGTACTTTTATGGATGCGTGCATGAAAAATCCTGACAAGTATATCGGCGGTCAGTGGCTCTACAAATGACATGTGCAGGTTCAATTCATCGCTGAGGGCACATCGGCTAAACCAGCACCGTATATGGTGTCAGTAACCATTGCTGGCGTAGATAAGGCTGGATGACACAATCCAGTCAGTAAGGGGATGATCATGAGAGGATTTTTTAACAGATTAATAGCAACCTTTTAAAGTTAAGTTTGTGTGATAACAAATAAATTCTGAACAAAAAGGATCTGTTCAGCCGGACGGTCCGGTACAACCTTCATCCGGATAAGTACCGGACCGATAATCCGGTCGAAGACTGGCGCCGCCACTTGAGCCACCAAAATACTGTCGCGCTTTCGGATAGTTATAGCCATAACCAGCACCACCTCAGGAGGGCTCGCCGTGGTGATGCCTGTCGTACAGGCTGGATAAAATAATTTCAGCCCGCTCTTCCGGCCCGCAAAGCGGTAACCTGATGAGGTTATAGCCGCATCTGCCGTAGGCCTCAGCCATTGCATGGTACGTCTGAACCGCTTCCCCGAATGACTGCTTACGCTCCGTATCCTGTACGTAGATGTCTTCCCATGGCGGCGCGATGAACACGGTATGAGCATACCGGAACAGTTCAGTCGCTCTCTTCATATGGGGCGGCACCGGCAGATTACAGAGCGTAAGATAGCCAACTATATCCGGCAGCCCACGGTCAAAGAAAAATGGCGTTTCGCTTTGAGCAGCTTCATGCCACGAGCGTAACTCCCAGTTCAGCATCAGCCCGGCGAAAGCTTCCCTGTCCTTCCAGGGCAGCGCATTTCCGCCGATCGCCACCTGGTTCCGTATGATTGCGCGTCCGGCCTCAGCTGCCGTCGGATAACCTTTTGCGCGCAGGGAATTCAGCAGCGTGCTTTTACCTGACCCCGGTCCGCCGGTAATAATAATTCTTTGGTTTTCAGAATACATAAAAGCGTTCCTTTTCGGAAAAAACAACACACTGATGTTGGATACTTCATAATGAAAAGATGAAGACATCATTATACCGGTGCCCTACAGATAGCCTGCAAGCAACATTTTGCACCACTGATTTCCGTTCCCTGCAGATAAAACGTGTCGTCGTGTCTCACTTAATATATCCACGACGCCCGGGCTTTGCATTACAGGCGCTTCCGCCTGTCGGTTCACCCACGTAACACACTGCACAAAAGAGACATAGCAGCACAGATTGTCAGAACCAGTCCCAGTTGCTGCACCATGCCGGCGAGCCCCAGCATCATTCCCAGTAATAAGTAATAGCTCAAGCCGAATAATGCTCCCGCAGCTCCGGTCTGTTCGCGATAACGGTGCAGCGCCTGGCTCAACACGTTGGGTATCGCTATGCCATAGGCAATTACAGTTCCGGCTACCGGTATAAGTATCCACGCCGAGTGCTGCAACCACCAGGCAGCAACACCGGAAAGCAGAGCCAGTGTACATGCATGACGTACCAGCTGTTCCGGTGTTATACCGGTTGTTAACAGTCTCCGGTTCAGGAGGCTGCCCGAGAGTGAAGCAAGTGCCAGTAATATCCCCGTCCATCCGAATGCCCTGGAGCTCCACCCCAGCAGCCTGAAAAGAAACGGAGCCAGGCTGTAATAACTGAACAACATTGTATTCAGCAGGGCTACGAGTATTGCATTTTTCCAGAGCATACCGTCCCGGATCATGCGGGACGCCAGACCGCTCCCCCGGATTCTGAGCGTGTTCTCTGGCCGCGTTTCCGGCAGTAAAACTGCTGCCAGTATTAGCAATATTATCGCCAGTGATGCCAGAGCAATAAATACGCCGGTATGGCCGTACAGACTTACCAGCCAGCCTCCACTTACCAGACCGAAAACCGGACTCAGTGCAAGCGCCGCTCCCATGACGGAAAAGACGCGGGCCAGTGAGGTTGATTCATAACTGTCCCTCAGCATGGTCTGCACTACAACAGACCCGGCGGCAGCACCCGTGGCTGCCACCATACGGGCCAGCAGTAATACGCTAAAATCGGTGGACACAATTGCCATTACAGATCCCGCTCCGTAACAGATGAGTCCAGCCATGATGGCCGGACGTCGTCCGAACCAGTCACTCAGCCAGCCCCACAATGCCACTCCGGCAGCAAAGGAGAAAAAATAGACTGAAAGCGTCTGAGCAGCACGCTCGCTGCTTACCTGAAAAGATCTGGCGATATCTGGCAACGCAGGGCTGTATATAGTTTCTACCAGTTGTGGAAACATAATAAGCAGCGTCAGCAGCCACAGGGGAGGGCGAATAATACTATTCATAACAATATCCAGAGAAACAGAAAACTGGAGGGCATTATTGCTGAGACGATAATGTCTTATTATAATAATAAGGACTTTAAATACTAAATATCAGACATTTTATGAAAATTAGCCCCGACGATAGTTTCGATCCGGATAGTTTTAGTGAGCCGGTAATCGGAATTGCGTCCGATTTAGGTGTACACGATTCAGGACAACACAGTCACCTTCGTCATCAGCTGCTCTTTTCAGCGTCGGGGAGCATCACAATTGAACTTGAACAAACCCTGTGCCAGCTTCCCCCCCGCCGAGCAGCCTGGATCCCTGCAGGAACAATTCATCGCGCCATGATGCGTGGTGTGCTGGCCTATCGTTCCCTCTACTTTTCAACCACGCTTCCGTTATCTCTACTGCCACTGCAAATAGTCGAGGTTAATCCCCTGTTTTTTGAAGTCATAGAACGAATGGCATTCTGGCCATGGGGAATGCTGGCAGAGCAACAGGCCAGTCTCATTAACGTTTTCTGTGAAGAAATACAGACTGCACGCACAGAAAACTGGACATTACAGCTCCCCTCAGACGCTCGCCTGAACTTATGGCTGGATGGAGTACGTACGGGCGAATTACCCCCACGCCTTGGCCAGTTGTCCCAACAGATTGGTGCATCTGAGCGCACGATAAGCCGGGTCTTTATCAGAGATACCGGAATGAATTATCAGAACTGGCGGCAGCAGTGGAGGCTGCTAAAGGCAATGGAAATGCTGTGTGACGGATGGCAGTTAAGCTATGTGGCGCAACAGCTGGAATTTGTCAGCGACAGTGCATTCATCACGTTTTTTCGACAGCATACAGGTACGACTCCAGCACGTTATTCACTTAAGAATATTGCTGAAAAAAGTCCCCGCTGACGGTGATAAATCAATAAAAAAACAATATCCTAAGTTTTTGTATTTTCTATTAAGGTCGATTTTTGACCTCAACGTACAATAATTTTCGATATCCAAACTGGCCCCAATAAATGCGCCGAAGGCGCATGAAGGCGCCCTCTGTCGCTGAATACTGCACCTCCGTAAATGGCGCCGTAGCCCGGCGCAGCCGGTATCAGTTTTGATAGGTTCCACCAATCCATCACTTCGCCCTGCTAAGCCATAACCCGCAGACAGGCGGCACAGGAAATGATGTGCGCCGTCGGAGTGGTCACGACAAGGCTTCGCCGCAGTCGGGGCGTATCTCCGCGTTAGCGGGCCGTTAGGACCGCTTACGGGCGTGTTGCACAGGGTCTGCCGGAGGTGTGAATTAAAGCGGCTCGGGTTCTAGTTACAACATCCATCATTAAAAGCGATGTTGTTCCGGGCCTTCGGCCCGGGCGGCGGCGCTTTTCAGTGGTGGGTTTTTTGTGGGGAGCTGAGGATCCTAGGAGTAAGTGGTCGACTGTTGCTGTTGTAACGTTCTGAACCCTGCCCGCCATTTTTGGCGGGTGCTAACTCTAGGCGCAAAGCGCCTGAACCGAACCGGCGCGGACTTTGTCCGCTGCAAGGGCGGGCGTTATACACATGTCCACAGGACAGGTGGCGAATAGGTTTTATTTTTAAATGTAAGTAATGACTGAAGTTTAAAAGATAGGAGATCAGAAGTTTAAAAGGATCATCGCGGTTTGTAGAAATTCCTTATTGTGGTTTAAAAAGCATCCATCCAGTAGCTTATCACTTTAGCCTCTTGTGGTTTATGTGGATAACTGGATGAAAACCTAAAAGCGGTGAAATATTGGGCGTTCGGTCACAGAAATATGCGGGCAACAAAAGAAGAATTTTGGTTAAGTTTAGAAAACCCGGCATCAGCAGGACATGTTTGTCATTCAGGTCCCCGACGGGGGCCTGAAACAGGGGCTGAAGAAGGTTAACACGGCAATAAAAGCCGAAAAGTGGGCAGGCGTAAACCGATGCCAGGGCACCAGATTCAAAAAGGCAGCGTATTAGCTGGCGTTAGGTTGTGACCAGCAATGCATCACCAAGTCGTGCGTAATGGCCACGCGAAAGCTTCATTCGCTCCGAGACACGGCGTTCTATCTCTGCCCGAACCGCATCAAGATTACCGAAGAAGCGGCCTTTCCTGATTTCTTTTTGGATTTGCTGGCGAACCAGCAGCTCGATCTCTTTGCGCGTTCGCGGAGCGTCCTTACGCGCCCTGTGACGTTTCATGCCGTGTTCATAGCGTGACTTGTGGTACTGACGGAAGCGTTCACGAACGAATGACCAGGCCGCACTGATAAGTTCATCAGCACCGGCGCGAGGAAGCCCTTTCTTCTCACGCTGCTTATTTTCCCACTCAATACGGCTGCGGCGCGCAGCAGCAACGGCTTCTTCAGACACCCCAAGCACCTGCCACATCAACGGTGTGAAAGTGATGTCTGTGGGGATATTACAGCCAATTTCTTTATCGTATTCGGTGTTATAGGTAATGAGGTTCAGCTGAGCGAGAAACTTCAGGGCACCCGTCAGACGGGTGATCGACAGACGTTTTTTTTCTGTGGCCAGTCCGCAGCGAATGCTCATGGTAGTGAGCGATGAACCAACGCGATTAGCAAGGGGATTAAAATAGTGACACATTGCCTGTACGGATGCTTCCAGTGCCCGTATGCGTAACACTGGCGGGCGCTTTTTGCGCTCACCACGGGCGATCAGCATAGCAACCAGTGCCTGGAACTCTGCACGCTCAGTGAAGCCAACAGCTTTCTCGCGAATTTTTTCACAGAACGGAAGGGTTTTCTTTCCCTTTTCAGGAATGAAAACTGGATTCGGATTTTTTACCTGACGGTAAAGTGTAGTGGTTTCGGAATTCTGCTTACTCAC